>NZ_JBIQDM010000009.1:0-126519 GCF_045371165.1 Enterococcus pernyi | reverse complement strand
TTTGGTTTGGATGGCACAATGGATATCCGCAAATTCGCAGGGAAAAGAGTCTTTCCGATGTTACGACGAACAAACGATCCAAATGGAAATACAATCAATGGACAAACAGTCGACATTCGATTCCCTGAGTATGTTTTGACGATTCCTAAGCGATAAAAATATCCCCTCACATTGAGGGGCAGTACATAAAATTTTATATATATTATCTTTAGTTATAAAAGTCATTTTGATTACAGTTGGTTTCTTTTGTTATTGTAAGAGCTATAAAAATAGTGGTATAATTTTTTTATTGACATGTACGAAGTAAAGGTGGGAATTAACACTTGAGAAAATACGGTTCCAAACAAGAATATGTGAAGAGACCAAAAAGTATTATTAATAATAGATTTCCTAGTGAATTAAAGAAAAAAATTCGCCCAAATCAATATTTTTACAGTAGAGTCAGGTGTCAAATTATCCCAAAGGTACAAGCTAAACAAAAGCTTACTATTGAAGAACAAATAGATTATATGAAATATAAGGGTATTACATTTAATGCCATAAAAGAATCTGAAGCAAAAAAAATATTATCTGAGACAAATTATTATTATAAAATTTCTGTAGTTAGAAAACTATTCAAAAAAAATTATAGTAACAAATACATGTTTTTAGATTTTTCTCATCTAGTCGATTTATCTTCTATTGATATGGGAATTAGATATTTTTTGCTACAAATGGTTTTAGATGTAGAACATTCAATTAAAGTCCAAATAATTAATGATCTTACTAATAATCCTAATGTGGATCCTTATCTTATTGTTAAGCAATTCAAAAATAGAAATAGTGGTTTCTATAAAAATACAATTGAACGATTTGAAAGAACAGCATATCGGAAAGATATGTATTCGAAACGAGGTAAGAACATTCCTTTTTGGGTATTGCTAGAAATAATGGACATGGGAGGGCTAATACTTTTTTTAAAATTTTATGGAGGAAAATTTAAAGTAACTTCTGATTTAAATACGACATCTGGGATTGCTTTGTATGCGAAAAATATTAGAAATTGTTGTGCTCATAGTGGATCATTTATTTATAATATTTATGATCCATTAACTCGAATTCCATCAAATCCAAGGATAATTACTTATGGAACTATAATGGGAATTGAAAGTAATGACGTAAGATTTAGAAAGATAAATGATTTAGTTTCTTTGTTTTATCTGCATAAAATTTTTTGTACAAACAAATTGAATGAAAGACGATTTAATGAAGGGCAAAATTTGCTAGAAAGATGCGAAAAAAATAGAATGTATTACTCTTCAAATGAACAGTTAAAGAAAGAAAGAAAAACTTTCATCAAATTACTTGATTATTTGAAAAAATAAATGTATGATTTAGACAAGATGAAACAACAGGTGATGCTGTTGGCTTACTGACCAGTGCTACTGATCAGGAGTTACTAGTGTAATACTCTTAATATTTTTATATTTCGAGTAGCCTTTTTCCCTATATGGGAAAAAGGTTTTTTTGTTAATCTCTATACTTTCCTGGATCAACGAAAGTATACTTTATATAGTCAGAATGCTTTTAGAATAAGCTAATACAGCTAAGATTGAAACATCTAATTATAACTGAAGTTCTTCTTAACTTGCTTATAAAAACTGCACCTTTTTCACTGATATTTTTTAATGAATCCTTACATCATATAGATCACCATAAAATATTACGTGAACTAATGTTCGATCTTAGTTGAGCGAATAACAAATAAAAAAGCTCTCTACCAAATAAGGTAGGAGCAGTTTCTTTGATTTGATTCAATTATATAAACTGTATTTTTAGATTTTTCGGTAATCTAATTGTTAGTTAAATCAAATGTGGCATCAAAATCTTTGTAATTATCATCGTCATAGTTGTCGGTGTCGTAGCTAGCAGACCATTTCAATCTGATATTTGCCACGTTGCTAACATTCTCTATTTTAGGCACCGAAAATGTCACAACTCCTTCTTTTGTTACACCGCTTAATATTTCTCCGCCAATACTATCACTTAAAAACATTTCAGCTTCTATTTGCTGACCTTCTATAACCAATGTAGATTGGTCAGGATAAGTATCAAAATCCATATCTGAATTGTTGGTAATTTCGAAATAGACTTGAATAGCATATTTATTTTTAAGCCCTTGAATTTCAATCTCATCATCGGATAATTCTACAATTACTACTTTATTGATATTCGTGGTCAAGCCTTTCCAATCTTCTGAAAAATTTGCAGAATATTCAGCACGCTCCACTACGGCGTTATTACTTTCAACGGTACTTCTTTCTGTTGTAATCTCATTATAAGATTCAATAGTTGACACCGTTTGAACGGTAGCAGATCCTTGGGTAACTGTTTTTTCATCTTTTGAACTTGAACAAGCCGACAAAAAAAATAAATTGATACCAACAAAAACACCTAAATAAACTTTTTTCATTTTCGTTAGAACTCCTTTTTTATTTATTACAGAAGTTATTATATCAGAAAAATTGGAACATCAAAATATATTTAGAATGATCATGCTTTTGGAAGGTAATTGATAATTATGAAAAATGAACTCCCCATATTTTTAAAATAAATAAGGAATAATGATGGATGCTAATGAATTAGAAAAAAGTAAAAGTTAGATAATTTTGGATGTTTTAAGTGTTATAAGAATTTATCAATATTCTATGGTAGGAGAAAAACTATTTAAACTTGAGTCATAACTTTAGTAAACAAATTACATTCGAGTTCAGTTAGATAGAGCAATAGGCGTCCAATAGGAGGTTCGAGTCCTACAGGGTACATAGTAAAAAACTCAGTCAATCATTCTTGGCTGAGATTTTTTATCAATTGTAGCAATTCGTCCAGATCCTCAATCTTTATTTATCGCATTATATAGAACGAGCAGATCTGTTATAAATTCCAAAGCACATGACTTGAACAATAAATAAAAACAATACTTCCGAATAGTCATTGTCAATGTGTGAAGAGTGTTAAATATAAGGAAGAGCAGGCATTATCCAAGTACCCATGATTGCAACGCCTAGTACTAATAGCGAAAATAGGATACAACATATTATGAATATGCTCCAATTCGATTGATCAACATCAAGTTTTTTCTGATGAATTATCCAACCGGTTATAAACATCGTGAAACTTAAAAAGTATAGAATAAAAATCACTTCAAATAATAATATAACAATATTTTACAACTTATGGTTAAATTATCTCAAATTTCATATAAAATTCTTAAATCTATCATATTATTTGAATGTATAAGAGGAGGTGCGTGCTATTGAGTATTCTAAAATCGGCAGTGAAATATAAAGTTGCAAAAAAAGCTACAGATAAAGTAATGGGTGACGGTTTGTTATCAAGCGTTGTTGCTGCAAAAGCAGTGAAGAAAAGTAATCAGCGTAGTAAGCAAAGAACAAAAAAATAAAAACACTAGAAGTCGTGTCCTTAGTTAGACAGGGAATTTTTGTTTTTTAATCGATTGTAGTAACTCGCTCAAATCTTCAATCGGCACCTAACCATTATAAGAGAACAAGCGACAAAAAAAACACATGACTTGAAAAATAAATAAAATCATAGTAATCTAAAAGTGTCCTTGAAACCATTGATTAGGATATTATCATTTGCCCACTTTTCGGAGTGGGTCTTTTTTATGTTTCATAATCTAGCAAAACGCTTGCATTATCATTAGGTTAACCTTAAACTAGCTGTAGGCGTGATTATGAAAAGAGAGTATCGATAGCTAGAACTTTTGGGGAAGTCTATAGCGTGCATATCGATACTCTCTTTACTAATTATAACATACGTAATTTAGACAACAAAGGAATTATACAATTCTAACCATACGTTTTTTTTAATTGCCTACTCTGCGGAGTGGGTCTTTTTACTATAATAATATAGTTAGTTTTACAGAATATATAATGTCAATTTGACTATACGTATATTTTGGATTAGCTTTCTCACTCATAGTTGTCAACGGAAATTGACCATTCATTTAAAGAAAAAATAGTAGATAAATGATTGGAAGTGAAAAAATTAGATTTAATAGGAGTAAAAATATTGAATCTGATTTCAAGTTATTTTGTTTAATATTTATTAAGAGCATAACAACTGGAAGCGTGATTGTAAGAACAATTAGAACCAAATATATTTGATTGGCTGAAAAAAATAAAAGTTTAGCAGCATATACTGATAAGATATGATAAAAGTTATAAACATGTATTGGCATTGACGGTTCCAATATTCCTACATTAAAAACTAGAAAATCAGCTAGATTGAAAAAAGAAAACAGTGTACCTAATCCGCTGATAAAAAATAAGATGATCGGTGTAGACGAAGTATTTAATCGATTAGTGTTCAATACAATAACCTCCTAATTTTCTTTATAAAAGTTTAGAGCTAATGAATCATTTCGGATAACAAAAAAACTAAATTTAGCGAAACTATTTAAAACAAAAAAATTTCATAAAAAGTTCATATTTTGTAAAGAGATGAATTTGTTTACTTCTGCAAAGTGCTAAATAGAAATATTCTTAATTATTTAAACATATCTATGGATGTTTAAAAAGTAATGTGACAGTAATGTAAGCGTTTCTTATTAATGGTTTAAGCAAATAGGCATCGTTTAATTTATTCTTTTTTATACACTCTAAGTGTACCCAAAAAAAATAATAGGAGTGGTCAATATGAAGAAATTTTTATTAGCATGTTTAGGAATTTTAGCGACAGTTAGTTTTGCAGCGTGTGGTCCTAAAGTGTCAGAAAAGCCAAAGAGCCATTCGCCAAAGCAATCACAACAGATCCCAAGAAAAAAACAAAGTAGTGACACAAATGGTACTAAGAAAAAAGAAAAATCTAATAACAAGAGAAATGAACAGGAGAATAAACAGTCAAGTGATAGTAAAGAAAAGAAGAGCCAAAAAGTAAAACCAAAAAATGAAAGCAATTCTCAAAATAGAAAAAAATCAAATATTACGAACAAAGAATCAAATCATAATAATCTAGCAAATGTAAGCTAGATTAGCCTGCGATGATCTAGTAACCCAGCATTGCCAAAAAAAAGAACATCGATAACTGAGTATTTTTGTTATCGATGTTCTTTTAGCGAGATTAATGACTTGAACTTGCTGTTATTGTTACATAATTAGAAATTAAGTAAAGACAATCCTTTTTTGTAATATTGAGCCATTTCTTCTTCTGGAACCATATTACCACCCGTTCCCCAAATTATGTGTGTGCCAGACTTTATCCAAGTTTTTTTCAATGCGAATGCTCGATTTATATTCACAAATGATGCAATCCCAGCAGCGGATGAAGGTTCCACATAGATGTTTTCACTATCCGCAAGCAATGTTAGATATTGATATAATCTTTCATCTTGAACAGTAGAAGTAGCATATAAAATCGGTTCTATGATCTTGCCGACTAAATGTGAGGGGCGCCCGACGGCTAATCCATCAGCAGCTGTCTTACCATCGATTGCAATATCTTGCACTGAAATTTTGTCGTGTAATCCTGTGTACAGGCCAAGTAACATTGACGGAGCGTGAGTAGGTTCTACAAAAAATATTTTTACAGCATCACCAAAAATGCAGGACAATCCAAAGGCAATTCCACCTGGACTACCACCTACACCACAAGGAAGATGGACATATAGAGGATGATCTTCAGATACTTCAATATTTTTTTCTTTTAATTGAGTTTGTAGTCTCAGTGCAGCTACAGAGTATCCTAGAAATAAATCTTTTGAAGCTTCATCATCGATGAAATAACTGTGGAATTTGTTTACTGTTTCTGCTCGCCCTAAAGCTACAGCTTTGCTAAAATCACCTTCGTACTCTTTGACAACAACGCCTATTTCTCTCAACAAACGCTTTTTCCAGCTTTTTGCTTCATTAGACATGTGGACAGTCGTCTGAAACCCTAACTTTGCTCCCATGATTCCGACACTAAGACCTAAATTCCCTGTAGAACCCACAGCGATTGAATAATTAGAAAAAATATTTTTGAATTCATCATTTGCTAGAATAGCATAATTACTATCAATTGTTAGTTTTCCAGAATCCAGCGCAACTTTTTCAGCAAACGTCAAAACTTCATAGATTCCACCTCTGGCTTTAATTGAACCAGATACAGGGAGATTATTGTCACATTTAAAATATAGTTTACTGTTTGTTTCGAAATGTTCTTTTTCTTTTATTTTATCCAACATGTTAGGAATCTCAACTAATTCTGACTCGATGATACCACCAGTAGCTTTAGTCTCAGGAAAAACTTTAGCAATGTATGGAGCAAACCTTTGTAGCCTTTTAGAAGCGTCTATCACATCATTTATGGTAAAACATGAAGTTTTTCTTTCTCCAAAATTTGGATTTATCCAGCAAACTTCTTGATATGATTGCAATGCTATTAATAAACGATCTGTTTTATTAGTCATTTTGGAACCCTCTTTCTATTTCTTAATTTGTGCTAACAATGGAAGAATTACTGATTCATCCCCCATGCAACGAAGAAATAAAAGAGTGTAGGGAGAGAAAAAAGTAAATTTATTCCTAAAATCCAAATGGAAATCAATTTATTATTATTAGTGAAGATATTGAAAAATAATCCAATAATTGAAAAAATGATAAATAACGAGAGAGATGATAAATAAAGATTGTCGGAAGAAATGTGAAGGATAGATGAAGTAGCAGAAGCAAATTTTTCAAAAAATCCAAACAGAGGGATGTTCGGATCTGCAACACCCATATGAAAGATATAGATACAAGTGATGTGCAATACCGATATAGCTGTGCCAAGAGCACCGATTACTAATAAAGAGATTGCTTTTAAAGGATTAGCAGATTTGAGTATTGGCATATAAATACCTCCTAATTTTGATACATTTAATTATCTATAAAAAATTTTTTTCTAACCATTTTTTTGTCCGATTTATTCATTACATTTTCGTAAGGAATTAAAAGATAAAGAGGTATGTATGATTGGAAAGCTTCATTTGAGAGTCACTAGAATTGTTATAGCTTAAGACAATTTACTTATTTCGAAGGTCTTAGTTTTCAATGAGATAGCTACTTTTCAGAGTGATTGTCTTTTAAAAAATAGATACAACCACTGAAAACCAAAACCGTTGAATAATAATTAAAATGATAGTAATCTTATTGTATCACCTAACAACATTGCTTTTTCACAACCCGCTCTTTGGAGCGGATTACATAAACGAACATATTATTTGAATCTAAATTTAAATAGATAGTAAAATGTAAGTATCCACATTCAGAACATTCTTTATCCTAAGGTAGCCCGCTCTTTTCGAGCGGGTGTTTTTGTTGGACTAAAACAGCCACCAATGTTTCTTGACTACAGCAAAGGCATGTAGTCATAGTGACTTAAAATGAAATCAATAACATTATTTTTGCCACAAATTTGCCACAAAAAAATATAAAAGCAAGTAAATTCAGGGGAACGTATTTTCTGTTTTGGCATAAAAAATACTGTTAAATAGGGACTTTTATTAAATTGAAATCAATTGACACTACCTATATATATTTAGTTATGAGATGGAAGGCAGTGTTGGATAAACCTGTTATAGGAGCTAGAACCCTTGATATATAAGGATTCTAGCTTTTTTATTTTACCTTCTTAGTAGAAATGACCAGCTTTTGACCAGCTTTCTTACTGATGAGCCCTCATATCAGCAAACTCTTGACCAGTTTTCTTAGGTGCGTTGTTTGTAATGTGTGCATAGATGTCTAATGTCACTTTACTATTTTCATGCCCTAATCGTTGTTGAACTACCTTAACAGATTCTCCAGCTTCTAATAGCAAACTAGCATGGGTATGTCTGAACCCATGAGGCGTAATACGAGGTAAGTTATACTTTTTCAAAATATATCTTAACCAATCATTCACAGTGTTTGGAATGTATAGCGTGTTTTTAAGTGTTGTAAAAACATATTGCTCTTCTGAGCTCGTATTATAGCCTAGTTTAAGATATTCAGTTCTTTGTTGCATCTTCCAGTCATTTAAGATTGCTAAAGTCCCTTTATCAAGAGAAATCGTTCTTCTTGAGGCTTTGGTTTTAGGCGTTTGGATTATGATATTCTTATGTTCATCAATCGCAACTGTTTTGTTAACATGCAGTTCCTTATTAAACATATCAATATCTTTCCACTGTAATGCAAGAACTTCGCTTTTTCTCATCCCAGTATATGCTAGTAATCTGAAGAAAGCATATTGCTTAGTGTTTCCAAAGTCCTTGAATGCATTTAGCAAGGTATTCAATTCATCCTTAGTATAGAACTTTCGTTTTTCCTCATACTCTTTATGCTTAGGACGCATTGTTTTTCTCATAGGGTTACTATCAATATATTCCATAGAAACGCCATAGGCTAAAATTTGACCAGTCTGTTTTCGAATAGAATCCCACATCTTATATTTTGCATGCCATTTGCTTAAGACTTTCTGGCAGTATGGGACAGAAATATCCGTTAACTTCAACTTACCAAACTCAGGTAGTATTTGATTTTTAGCAAACCTAACAGATATAGCTACTGTCGAAGGCTTAACACTTGATCGTTGATGGGTTATCCATTCTTCATACAAGTCCTCGAAAGTCATATCAGAAGCTTTCTTCTTGACCCCGTACTTTATCTCGTATGCTAGTTCATCAAGTGATTTTTTTGCATCTTGCCTAGTTTTAAAGCCTCTACGTGTGGTATTTACTTTTTCTCCAGTTCGTGGATCAGTGGCTACATGTCCTTTGAACATCCATGCTACTTGACCGTTATTCTTTTTGTACTTTGATATTTTTGCCATTTTCTTTCCTCCTAGATATCGGTCAATAGATATAGTCTATTGGGAGCAATAGTAGGAGTAAATCTAAATTTTAGTTTCTGTTTATTTTAAGATGTTATGCTTAGTATCGCTCCATCTTATACACCTCCGTTATTTTAGATTGCTGTACTGGTTGTTAATGATATTTAGTTCATGTCTAAAATGAGTAATGGCATTAGATATTGCAATTAGCCCATCGTCAGAAAACTTATTTGATTCAGAAGAATTATCCCTAACTTGATCTGGTAGCCATTCAGTTTCAATTAAGTTTAAATTTTCTAAAATTGAAAAGGTAAGATAAGAAATATCTCCTTCTGTGTAGTTTGTGACAACATCAGTAAAAATATCGCTAATCTTTTTAGTATCATAGTGTGTTAGTTTTTTTTTACGGCAAATTTCCAGTGTCTTATAAAAGATATCTTTTTTCTTTTCTATATCTAAATTTTTAAATAGACTAGCTGTTACAGGTCTATTTGAAAATTTTAGGTAATCATAGAGTGATAAATCTGTAGAACTAAATTCATTTTGAATTAATGTATCACCATTTAGAATCAATCCTGAAAGGTAGCTGTCAAATGATCCAAACAAGAGTTCCTCAATACTAATATTCCCTATTTTGGCTATTTTTTTTAAACTTTCATCATTAGGACAAAATTTACCTATTTCCCAATCGTAAACAGTTTTTCTGTCCATACTCTTATTTTTAGAGACAAGTATACCAAAGTCTACTTGAGTCAATTTTAATTCTTTACGAATTTTTTTAATTCTCTGACCTCGGTGTTTGTCTCTGTCACTGGAAGTTAGAGGAAGTGAGTTAGTCATATTATCATCTCCTTGTAAATAGTATACAATATAACAGGGTGTTTGTCAATACCCTGTTTTTCACTTTTGAAAAATAGCATAATGGATACTAGTATTTCAAAATGATTTAATTTAAATAGAAATCAATTAAAACAGGGTGTTTACAAACGCCCTGTTTTATGTTATAGTAATCATGTAATATATAAAGAAGCTTACAGCACAGACTTTCAATGCTTCTTGTCTAATTAAAGTTTTTTTACTTTATTTTGATGAGAGGGGGAGTCTGTGCTTTTTTTGTGATTTTAAAAAGAGAGATACAGAAAACTAATGAAAGGATGGAATTTATGTTAACAGAAGACATAACAATTGATAGTGTCATTACTAAGACAGTTCAACAAGTGTTGGAAGGAGAGATTGAAAAGTTAAAAGAGGATATTTATTTTTTACTGAACACTAGTAATAAGTATTCTGAATATATGAAGTTGAAGGATGCATCTAAATATTTAGATGTTTCTTTAAACACATTGAAAAGATATATTTCTGAGTATGATCTAGCTATTACTAAAATTGATGGTGTTCAAAGAATTTCTAAATCTGACCTAGATGCTTTTATGTTAAGTCATAGAAATTAGCTTTAAGGTACTTTTTAAAAAAGAACACAAGGGTAGCTATTCAAGGGGCACGCCCCTTAAAAAACCTGTAAAAAGCTGAGAAAACCACTCAGCTTTCAATTCTAACTTCTATTTCAGTACCAATTTAAAGAAACTCAAAAATAATCAAATATACAAAGAATTTTGATTTAGATTAAAAGATTAGTAGTTAAGTATACTGAGAAAATTTCAGAAGAGATTAAGATGAAGGAACATTCCGAAGAGTGTTTTATAACTATATAATGCCCAATAAAAATACAAACTTGGACAATTAAGGAGAAGATTATGAATAAAATTGAAAATAATGAGAAATTACTAGATAGAAAAGTATCACCAATGGAAAAACATGTAAGAGATTTACAAATTGTATGGGTTCACTTTTTTAAGTTAATTAAGCCATATATTCAAACTTATGTTTATGAAGCGCATTATTCTACGTCTGTACCTCTTAACATGCCTAAATATAAAGATACATACGATATGTATGTAGCCTCTTTATGGACGGAATATTGTAGAAGAGCGAAGCTACTGGAAAAAGACAATAAAGATATTTGGGAATTTCATCTATTATTACAGGGAGAATCTGAAGAGTCAATGAAGTTGAAATATAATATGTTGAAAAATTCAGAGAGAAATTTAAAAAGAGAACTAATGCTTGGGAATGGATATAGAAGAAAGTCTAGTGAACAGTTAGCCAAAGAAAAAAAGGAGAAGCTTGACTATTATAGAGTGATGAGTCCAACTCACAATGGAATGGGTGTAGACATTTTTTCTCATGAAGATATATTTGCCAATGAATATGAACTTAAATTGAAATTAAGTTCAAGAGATATATTGAGCGTAGAAAATAGCTATAATAATGTAACTGATTATATGAAAGAGATAGAAACCGTTGAATTACTAGAAGAGTTGATAGAATCAGAAATTCTGAAAACAAGGGAAAAACAGCTTATATTGGATTTGGTATTACTTGACGAAGACAGTATATGCGAGAAACATAAAATTTCTAAGGAAACCTTCAAAAAAAGAGTATATAGGTTGGAAATCAAAGTAAAAGACATTCTTCAACAAATGAAGGAGAAAAATATATAACTTATTAATTGATTTTTTTGGAAAATAACATTGGAGATGAGTCAATCTAGTTTTAAAGTCTAAAGATCACCCTTTTTAACTAGCTGGGTGATCTTTAAACTCGTTTCGTTCCATTTCTTGCCTTTTTAATAACCTCATATAGTCTAAGGTTTTAACTTTATCCTCGGGTGATAAGGAGCGATACAAAGCGTTGAAATCGTCATCTGCTATTTCTGTTTGCCTATCAATAAAATGGCTTAAAGGGACTCCCAGAGCCTTTGAAAGTGCTTGTAAATTTTCAGTTCGAGGCTCAGTAACTTCATTTTCCCAACGAGCAATAGCTTGCTGAGAGGCATGGATTTTCTGAGCAAGTTGTTTTTGAGTCCAACCTAATTTTTTTCTGTTTTCTCGTATGGTTTTAGCATATTGTTTCATTTAATCTATCCCTCCGACACTTATACTATACAACAAACTGTTGTTTATTCCTGTTAAAAATAGTGTTTAATCACATATAATTGTTGAATTACTACAAATTGATGTATATAATGTTTGTGAGGAGGAAGAAGATTATGAAAGAGAAAAGAAGACTTAGTTTGTATAGAGAAGCAAAAGGGTATTCTCAAATTGAAATAGCTGAGAAGATGTCTGTCACTCAGCAGTCAATTAGCTCATGGGAAACTGGTAGGACAGTACCTAAACCTTACCAAATGAAGCTATTATCGCAAGTGTTAGAAGTTGATATGGATGAGCTCTTTTATGATATTTTTAGTATAAATAGGGAGGAAAAAACAAATGTATTGTAGAAATTGTGGAAGTCAAATGGAGGAATCAGCAAAGTTTTGCCCATCTTGTGGCACATCTCAGGAAAATAAGGAGTTATACTCAGAACAAATAAGCCCTAAGATAGAAAAATCTCTTAGTGAAGTTAAAGACCAGATTAGTAAGGGAAAGCGGAGTGGAAATCTGTATAAGATTACTGGGTGGATTTCAGTTGTCATCTCACTCCTATTTATTCCTGTATTATTTGGTGCTATTGGAGTTATTATGGGATATTTGTATAGAGAGCATGATGAAAAGCATGGGACTATTTTAATGATTGCAGGTGTAGCAGGTGGTATTCTCGGAACACTTCTGGGCTTATCATCTGGATACTGAGGAGGTCAAGAGATGATAAAAATATTAGGTGGGATAGGTTTTATTTTTTTCGCAATTGCAATAAGAAAGCTTCTCAAAACGCATCATCATCCCAAAGATAGAAGAAAAATACTGATAGTGGGGAGCTTGCTATTATTAGGTTGTTTTTCAATGTTATTTAGTTCGGAGGGGCTATCAGAAAAAGAATACGTACAAGAAGTTGTGAACATAGTCGTTGATAGTGACGTGAAAATCAAGCAGACAGATGTCTATTCTGATGAAGATATGCAGGATACAGCAGACTATTTAGGTAAGCAAATGAAAAAATTGAAAAACATCAAACCTCCAAGTGCTTTACCTCAAGAGATTAAGGATTCTCATGAAACTCTTTATGAAGGCATAGATAAAATAAGAACAGGGATATTGGAACAAGATATCGAAAAAATTCAAGCAGGGCAAACGATTGTATCAATGTCAACTGTGCTTTACAATGATTATATAGAAAAAAATCAAGATAAATTTGATAGGGAGTAACAGAATGAAAAAAGTATTGGTGTTATTAGCTCTACTACCCACTATTTTGATGGCGTCCTGTCAAAATAAAAAAGAACTACCTAGCTCATCTACCTTTAGTGAAACATCTAACAGTCTTAGTTCTGTAAAAGAGAGCTCTGTCAGTAATTCTTCAACAGAAGATAAGATAGTTGATGAAATGTTATGGAATGCTGATAAGGATAAAAAACTTAATGACTTTATGAATACTTGGGGACAAACCATGAATCAGACGTATAAACAATACAGTCTGAATAATAATGTTGATTTATATGGTTTACAACTCCCTGACTCGGTTCTGAATACCAATAAGTGGCAAGCAGTTATTGGTAACACGCCAATAGTTTTAAACTGGTCAGAAAGTGGCGAGGAAGAATCAGGTTACTCTTTAGTAGCTGTTTATTCGGATGCAGAGGCACAAGATCGTTTATCGAAGCATGTTTATTTCTTTACCATTAATTCAGGAGTACCTAAAGTGTTAATAACTAGTCAGAATCAAGGGAATCCGAATAATTACTTATACTTTAAAGAAACAGATAATAAAGAGCTTAGAGATGGTTTTAGTAATATTGTGAATAGTAGTGTAGCTTTTGATGATGTGAAATCAAATTTTACCAAAGATGAGCAACTCAGCTACTTTATCAGTAACTATGGTCAATTGCCTTATAAAGGTTATCTAACGACCGAAAATGATGGCAATGGTACAAGGATTACTTATTATGTTGATGAGTCTATTCCAAATGAAAAGCAAGCTATATCAGAAGCAATTGAACATCTGAAAGCAATTAGCCTATCTGTTCAGCAAGAGGTGGGAGAAGGGATTACAGTAAGCTTAAAAGAGCCGCTGGAAACTGAGTACACTCTTACTCTAATTGATGGACAACCAACCCAAGCTAATCATATCTTTGGCAGAATCATACAAGGAATTGAATAGGATAGAGAACCCCACCCCGTTGTTTTGTGACCGTACTAAGGGTACCCTTTAAATGAGCTAAAGTGCTCACTTGGGGTACTCTTTTTTTGACTTTTGCAAAAGGTTAATAAGTTTTGATACATGAAACGAAATGAAATAAAGCTTTATAAACATTGATATACAAGGGTTTCTATATTTCATATGTAAATGAAACGAAAAATAATTTTTGGCTGAAAATCCTTAAAAAGTACTACATAGTTGTGGGAGTTATTGCAGATGAAACAGACCTACAAATATCTCAGGTATATCTGCAAGCAAAAGTTGTAAACGCCTACTAAAAGTGTTTGTTATAAAAAAGTTTGGATAGTATAATAGTAATTAGCAAATAAATTTTAGATATGAGGACTTTTATGGAAAGCATAAGTGAGAGTATAAAAAATTTTGATTATATTAAGACAGATGAATATTGGAATTTCGGTGAAAAAGATGAGGACAAAATGCATAGAATACATACGTATCCAGCAAAATTTCCTTCATTTATTACTATCAAGGCATTAGAATATGCCAGAGAAAAAAAAGTTAATGTAGCAACAGTGGGAGATATTTTTTGCGGTTGTGGTACTGTTGCATATGAAGTTGCAAAGCAAGGATATGATTTTTGGGGATGTGATGTCAATCCCGTTGCATCGTTAATTGCTAGAGTTAAAAGTAAGCGACTTGAACCTCAAAAATTAACAGACTATTTTGAAAAAATAATAGGATTGTATACTGGTTTTAAAATGTGCATTCCTATTGAGTATAAAAAGGTGAATAGTCGAATATTATATTGGTTTGAAGAAGAAAGAATAGAAGAATTAGAAAGATTACTCTATTTTATTGAAAGTGTTTGTGGGAAAGATGAGGATTACAAGGAGTTTTTCCTATGTGCTTTTTCTAATATATTAAAATCAACATCTAGATGGTTAACTAAGTCAATCAAACCGACTGTAGATTCTAAAAAAATAACTAAGTCAGCTTTATATTATTTCAAAAGGCAGTATAAAAAAATGTATATCTCAAATTTAGAATCCAGAATAACTGGAAATACTGTTGTTGATATAAAGGTAGTAGATTCTTTAAAAATACAAGATAGAGAAAAAATCGATCTATTAGTCACAAGTCCTCCATATGTAACATCCTATGAATATGCAGATCTTCATCAGCTTTCTTTACTTTGGTTGGGCTTTACTGACGATTATCGAGAATTTAGAAAAGATACTATAGGTAGTGTTTTTGAAAAAGAGATTGATACAAAATTAAAATTGAATAAAATTGGAGAAGAAGTTCTTAAACAATTAAATGATAACAAAGAATCTAAATCACGTTCAAAAGCTGTGAGAAAATACTATTTGGATATGGAAAAAATAGTATTAAACTCTTATAGACTTCTAAATGATGGAGGCATGGCATTATTTGTTATTGGAAATACAGAATATAAAAATGTCAGAATTAAAAATGCTGAACATTTAGCGCTTGCGATGATCGAGAACGGATTTAGTAATGTTGAGGTGGCCAAAAGAAAAATATCAAATAAAATCCTAACTCCTTATAGGAATAGTCAAGGAAAATTTAGTAAAGAAAAGACAGGCAAAAAAATATACTCAGAAGAGTTTATCGTTGTAGGGAGGAAATAATATTGGTTGAAGTAATGAAGATTGCGCCCGAAACAAGGATTTTGAAAATGCTTGGAGAAGATTTAATTAAAGATGAAAAAACAGCTTTGATAGAGTTAGTAAAAAATTCATATGATGCTGATGCTACAGATATTAAAATCTTTTTTAAAAATTTTGAAGATAATTTTGAATTGAACGATGGCTCAGAAATCTATATTGTTGATAACGGTGATGGGATGACCAAGAATGAAATAGTAAATAATTGGTTGAGTCCGGGAACTGCTAACAAGAGAAGAAAAAAGAAAATGGGGGAGAAAACCAAATTAGGAAGAGTTTATCAAGGGGAAAAAGGGATTGGTAGATACTCCATGCTTAAGTTGGGAAAAACCGTTGAACTTTTCACAAAAACTTCATCAGAAAAGAAATGGAATCATGCTAAATTAGATTTGTCAACATATGATTCGGAATACTTTGAAAGCCCAGAAGGGACGCATTTATTATCAGAATTAGAAGTTGTTTATGAAGAAAAGAATTGCGATGATGAGTTAGTTTTGTCGCATTTAGAGGATAAAGGAACTATTTTGAAATTGTCTAATTTGAATGGAATATGGAATGCAAAAAAAGTAAATGAAATTTATGATGATTTAGCTAGACTAGAACCTATATCCAAAATCATACATGGTTGGAGCTCTAATAAAAATATTGAATCCTATGTGGAAAAATTCAGTATAAATCTATTTTTAAACGGTAAAGAGACAAGCCATAAAAAATTATTTCTTGAGGACGTAGTAAAATTTTTAAATTTGTTGGAGAAAAAATGTTTAGTGTCAATAACTAATGGTAAGTTTGATGATAAAACAGGAAACTTTGAATTTTATTTAAACGGAAGTCCACATATTATAAATTTCCAATCAACTTCCTTTATAAAATATCCAGCATATAAACGCTATTTTTTAGAAAGAGAAAATTTCAAAATTGAGGATTTGAGATGTGGAGGATTTAATTTCGAGTTTTATGCTTTCAATTTTTCATCTAGAGGTAACTATTTAAAAAATTATGTGTTAACAGCTGAAGAAAAAGAATTAGTTGAAAAGCACAGGATATATTTGTACAGAGATAATGCGCGAGTTTATCCATATGGAGAAGCTAAAAATGATTGGCTTGAAATAGATGCTTTGAGAGGTCTGATTAGAGCCAATGAATTTCTGACAAACGGACAAACAGTTGGATTTATTTCTATTTCTCATAGTGAAAATCCTTTGTTACGAGATAAAACTAACCGTGAGGGTTTAATTGAGGATGGAGAAGTTACATTTGAATTTGTAGCACTTCTTCAAAGTTTTTTGAATTATCTGAGAAGAGATATTTATGAAACGGTACTTGATGGATTAAAAGAAGAAGAACTAAGAGTGAAACGTGAAGCAGACCGAAAAGCGGAAGAAATGCGTAAGGTCAAAGAAGCGGAAGAACAAAAAACAGAGGAAATAAGAAAAGCACAAGAAGCTGAAAAACAAAAAAAAGATGAAATAAGAAAAGCACAAGAAGCTGAAAAGAAAAAAACTACAGAGGGACAATCTAATAGTGAGACAATAAGTGAAAAAGAAAAACTAGGAAAAAAAGAATTGGAACTAAGTGATAGAGAAAAGCGATTAGCAGAGAGAGAGAAAGAAGTAAGGAAACAAGAAAGAAGAGTAGTAGACAATTATATTGGGATGAAGGTTGAAAAAACAGAGTTCTTTAAACAGTCTAACATAGTCACGGTACCTGCGAATTTAAAAGTAACAATTGATTACAATGAACTTTTAAAGCAAGTAACAAGTCTAGACTATGAAACGCATTATTTGGTATATGTAATGGCTTTTAGAGCTCTAACTGAGGATTTGGCAAAAAAATATATAGGAGCCAGAGAACTTACTTTAAAGGCTGGTTTAGGGGAGAAAATTGCAAGTGTAATAGATGATTTGAAAGATATAACGAAGCAAAAAGATACGACATTAACTAAACCTCAAAAAGAAGAGTTACAACGCTTTTTTGGAGGGTACAATCCATTTAATAATCAATTGGATGTTATAAAAGACAAATTTCATAAAGAAGGACAGCAACAAATACTCGCAACAAAACTAAACACTTTTGCTCATACACCAGTTTGGATGAACCAAAGAGAGGCTTTAGATATTGCAAATAACGTTATATTACCGTTAATGTTGTTGTCTGACCGAGTGATAGTTTTTCTTAAAGAAAATCAGAAATAAATAAATTATTTCTGATTATGATTGCTCCCAATAACATATCTAAATTGACCAGATTTTGACCATCTTAATTTGATAATTAATGATGGTTAATGACTAATTGACCTATTATGAGTGACCTTAATTACTTGTTTTGACAATGAATGACACTGGTTAGTAAGCCGATTCCAATATGGAAGGGTCTGTGGGGTAACAACTATTTCATTGCTCGAAACGTTGATATTAAAGCGTTTCGAGCATTTTTTTATTTGCATTTTAATAGTTGGCTACGTTTTTGGCTACGTTTGGAATTATTCGCCCATAAATTTTGCAAATCGGTCACCTGTTTTCTTAATAGATTGTGGTGTGACATGAGCATAGATATTCATGGTAGTTTTAATATCTTTGTGACCTAATCGTTCTTGTACTTCTTTTATCGAAGCACCACTTTCAAACAATAAGCTACAGTGGGTATGCCTAAATCCATGTGGAGTAATTTGAGGCTCCATCGGTGTCTTTTTGTAAATCCAATTTAACCAATCGGTTACTACTTGAGTATAGTGGATCTTGTCTTAGTTTGTAGTGAATAAAAACTATTTTTGTTGATATATGTTATATCAATATAGAATCGTTATAATCATTCTATTATCCGCCACAAAGAGTTTTACAACTGCTTAGAAATCAGATTACTCGTTCAAATAATATTGCAAATTGAATCAATAAAAGAAGCGTTGAAGAAGAGCTCATTCTTTCAACGCTTCTTTTTTAGAAGATTTTAATGACCATATCAACTTCACTTTCAGGATTAGGTAATTCATGGAAGCTAGTGTTTATAGTGCTTAATTGATCAACTAACCATATTTTATTTTTTGACTCTTAGACGAAACTAAAATTAATATCATTGTTCTCGTGTTGAAGAGGTGTCTCCAAATAATCTGGTGAATACTCATAGTCAACGTAACCTGCTAATACAAAAGAGAGTAATCCATTATTTAGTGTCAGATTTAATGGATGGTCGTAAGCTTTTATTTTTTTTTTACGTCATATTGTACATATCTTCAGCCATAAAAGTTGAGTTCGTGATTTCATCTTGGGTTTCATTAAAAAAGTTATCCGAATAGTCGCTTATTTTTGAAAAGTCTTTATTGGCACCAGCCTCAAAAAATTGTTCAACTTTTTTAGTATAAAGTTGCGCTAACGCTCCTTTTTCAATATTAACTTTGATATTTTCATCTCTATCAATTTGTGTGCTGTTTAGTAAGGGAAGATCAGCTTTTAGTTTTATATCGTCTTGATTTCTTTCAATTTCAATTGGCAAAATCTTTTCAGTAGATTCAGTTTCTGATAAAGAGACATCTAGTTTTTTATCATGATAATAAGCTTCAAATCCATCTGGAACCGGAAAAAAAATGTATTGGGTAATTCTTTTCTGAGGTTGTTGTACTAGTTTCTGTACTTGTAGAACTTGTGTCAGAAGTGGTACACCCGCTTATAGTTCCGATGAGTAAAGCGCAGGTTAGAATGATTGCAAATTTCTTCAAAAAAATTCCTCCTTAAAACTGTATGTGGACTAATACTAGTCTCGTTGTAGCATACCAAATCTTTAATATTAATAAGAAAAAGGACTAATTTTAGTCCAAAAGGTGTGCTATTCTTGAAAGAGGAAAAAAATAATGATAAAGAAAATGTAATCGGTAGCAATATTAGACGAATCCGATTAGAAAAAGGAATTGGTCAAACCGAGCTGATTAGAGACCTACAGCTCAAGAAAATCGCTATAACTAGGGAAACATTGGTTAAGGTCGAAGGCGGCCGCCAACATATTAAGTTAGATAAATTGAGAGCTATTAGGGATGTTCTACAGGTGTCTTATGAGGATTTGCTTCAATGACTACTTGTAGTCATTTCGTTTAAATTTATTATGTTACACCCTTATGTGTCACGAAGAAATACTGGTATAATAATGAGTGATATATGTAACGTTAGGGTATACTCTTATGTGGCAACTTTTAGATATAAAATAATACATTAATGTTTGATTACGGAGGAATAAATATGAAAAAAATTGTTTACTTCGATGAAGGATCAGTAACAGATTATATGCAAATTGTGCAAGAGGGTAGTCTTGTTAAAACTACGGAACTGTTAAGTCAAACACAAAAAGGAATTGGAGCTTCTGGTGGCGCAGATATTAAATTAAATCCGTTCGCATCCTTATTGACCGCTATCGCGGGTCTTTCTGCCAACGTTTCTGGAAAAATTAATGTGTCAACTTCTTATAATACTGATAAGATGGCAAAAACGATTATCCAAAATACTTTATTGTCGGATTTTTTAACAGTTTGCAATGCTGAGAATAGTCAGATAGAAAATTTTTCTGGTTTTACTTTGTCTGAACCTAAAGGCTCATTAACTGAGCTTCTCAAAATTTCAGCTTATACAAATATGATGAATGGACGGACTCTGATAGACACCTCCGATGAAATAGAGTTAAATATAGAAAAATTTAATGAGACAATAAAAATGGCTAAAGGTTATTTTGAATTTTTAGGAGTAAAAGAAGAGCGAAAAGTTATATTTAGATTCAATATAGAAGCTCTTAGGAATAATTATAGAAGTATTGACCTAACTAGAATGGATTTGTTAATCTATGGTGTTCAAGTGGGGAAAGCATCATTAAATCAGTTGAATTTTAATGAGGAAATAAAGTTAGAACCTGATAAAGAAGAACAGCCTAAGTTTTTTAAACTAGACAATATCAAGGATGGGGAGAAAGATAAAAAGTCGGGAAATATCACAGAATCAGGTATAGAACTGGAAATGTTTGATGTATTTCTAGCGGGGGTTATATAAATGGAAAAAATAACGATTTTTTATGGATCAAGTAAAGATTATCGTGCTTTTCTAGACAGTAAGGGGATTTCTTTAGATGATGCTATCTTATTTCCTGAATTAATAAGTCAATATAATGAAACAATAAGAGCTTCAAATAAAGGGTATATAGATAAAAGTATTAAATTTTATACTGATGAAAAAGAGTATGTGGAGTATTCGATAATAATGCAAAATGATTTTTCCTCTGTATTGGAGCATGTGATTTCTAATTTTTCACACATTATATCTTTAGCTCATGAGATTGAAAATATAATTTTGCAAAATCCTCCCAAAAGAGTTATAGAGTCGTTAATTGCATCATATTCAGAAGATATCTTTGAATATGAATATTCAAAGTATAAAGACTTTTCTATTGATCAGATTGATGCTATTAATCAAGTTATGGAAAAAGAAGTAATTGGACAAAATCATGCTAAATTTTCAGTTTTATCTAGTTTATATCAATTATCAAAAAAAAATACAAATAAACCTATAGTTATACATTTTTTCGGACCATCTGGTGTTGGGAAGACTGAGCTCGCTAAATCTATTAGCCACTTTTTCGGAGGTGAGCTATTAAGAATCCAATTTTCTATGATGCAGACCGAAGAAGCTAACAACTATATTTTTGGTGATAAGCATAGTAAAGATTCTTTTGCGAGAGATTTGCTTTCTCGCGAAAGTAATGTAGTTTTAATTGATGAGTTTGATAAAGTTCATCCAAATTTTTATAATGCTTTTTATGAAGTTTTTGATGAAGGGGTATTTAGAGACTTGAATTATTCTGTAGATTTATCTAATACAATTTTTATACTAACATCGAATTTTGAAAGTATAAGTGAAATGAAGAGCAAGTTGGGAGTGGCCATGGCTTCTAGAATAGAAAAATCGATTCAATTTTTTGATCTTGATATTATATCGAAACGTAAAATAATTCAGAAAAAATACGATAGCATCGTTGAGTCTTTAAATGAAACTGAACAAGCAAGAATTAATCAGATGGGGATACTTAACTGGTATTTTGATAACGTGGAAAAATTTATTAATATGAGAGAATTAAAATCATCAATTGAACAGGATGTATTTGATGTATTAACTAATGAATTGCTTAATGATTTAGCTTCTAATTCAATGCATTAATGAGAAGAAATTAGACGAAATTATCAATTGATCTTACAAAATACTATATAATTTTGCTTATAACTATTATGAAAGTTTTTTTGATGCTTGAAATTTTGTATATTGAAAATATTAACTAATAAAGGAAGTTGTTAAATGCCTGAAAAAGGAAAAAGTACTGATAGCCTGATGAGACACATTAGAGATACAAAAGTGGGCCATAATATTGATATAGGTGGAAGTAGAGATAAAAAAGATCTATTAATGATGGGTTACTATCATGGATATAAAGGATATCGTTTTGCACGAAATGTGAATAATAAGTTACCTATTACTAAATTTAAAGAAATTACAGCCATTTACAATTTTGATATGGCTTTGAAGAGTTTATTTTATTCGCCTATTATGAAACTTGAAACGGCAATAAAAAATTATATTATCGATGCTTTAGTTTCGGGAGATGAGTGTTCTTATGAAGTTATTTTTGATAAAAAACTAAACTTTTATAAAACTGTGAATCCGAGTGATCGAAACTACAATTTTTTAGTGAAAAAAAGATTAGAATTAAGGAAGAAAATGCATACTACGATTTTATTTGAATATGGAAATGATAATCCTGTAATTCAGAATTTTGTTCACAAAGATAAGCCAATCCCTTTATGGGCAGTATTTGAAGTTATTTCGTTGGGAACATTAGGCTCCTTTTTTCAATGTCTAAATATAAGGGATCGTAAGAAAATTCTACAAAGCTTAGGAATTTTAGATCCTAATGATACAAATGGCGAGCTGCTCTCAAGACATGTCTGGATAATAAAAGAGTTGAGGAATGCATTAGCTCACAATCATATTATATTCGATTGCCGTTTTAAAAATTCTAAAATTCCTACATGGATTCGTTCACATATTGAAAGTCAAATGGGTACAACTAATTGTACGTTTAATACGATTACAGAATATCTAGCACTGTCTGTGTTTTATATGAAATCTATAGGTATGACAAAAGTTGAGATTAAAGCCATAGTTAGGGATTATGAGGGACTAGTAAGAGAACTCCAAAAGAGCGTTCCTACGTCTGTTTTTAATACAATAGTTGGGACTGATGTATTTAATAAAATTAAAGCGATTAAAGAGTATATATAGCCACATCTTTTGCTTTACAAACAGAATGATACATGTTAATATTTTAATACAAATAGCGGTGTAGGTTTGATGTCTGAAAAGACAATAGGACTACACTTAAGGGCGTAGGATATTGGATATCCTACGCTCTTTTGATATAGTTACATTTTTAATTTAGTAGTGTTGTATTGAGTATAAGCTGGATACTATGGATTGGGATTGGTGATTTCGTTTATCCTATATCTTAGTGATGGGAAACTTGCTAGCCGCCAAGAAATTCAAGATGCACTAGACTTGCAAAAAAGCTACACATCTGAACTATTATCTAGTCTGAAGAAAGCAGGCATAATTGGTTCTGAGGGGCGAGGGACAGCTACTAGATATTACCTGATAGCCACTGACGTTAACTAGTTTTAATAAAATTTTTTCATCTTTACCGGACGATTTACCGGAATATAGAATATAAATCCCGTTATATCAACGTTTTAGCCGCCGGACGATAGAGGGTTAAGGGTTTAATGAAAAAGTGATTGCTATTCTTCAATCAGCCAACTTGCCAAGTTGTGGTAATGATTTGAGGTAATAGCAGCGTATAACTTTATATAGTTCTGCAAAACTCCATGAATAAGAAAATATTGATTCGGTGCTATTTTTATTTAACCGGATCTTATAATTTCTTACCAAAAGCACGCCGCGCAACTTGAATACGATTAGAAAACCAATCAAGATGAATTATCATCGATAAATTGATTAGCTCTATTCAAAAATTGTTGAAATACCAACTATCTTCAATTATCTTTAATTAACTCAACTTCATGGTCGAAGCAGAATAACTTGAATCCTCAAATAACTTCTCTACCTGCTGTTTTGGCTACGATATTGGCTACGTTCTCGATGATATTACCTGATAATATACACTGTCAGTCTATGGAAATTTGTTAAATGAAATCTTTATTTAAAGCCTGTTCCGTTCCATTGCTTCCCAAAAGAGTCATTGGAAGGGGCTGTGGGGTAATTGTATTGATTAAGCTAGAAATGCCTATTTGAAGGTGTTTCTGGCTTTTTTTATTTTGGGTGTGTATAAAGTAACACCATTTGGATATAAATTTTTAGAGAGATTTAACTACTATGCAGTTATTTTTGCATTGTTAAGCCTAAATAAAATAATTAATAGCGCCCAATTTTGAAAGTATACGTTTGCTGAATATATGAATGATAAAGGTAAAGAGACAAAACTATGGTATGTTACAAAAAATAATTTTGGAAAAGATACAGCAATTGAGTCTGTTTTAGTATTTGATAAGGATAATAAAATTAGCAGATATAAGAATACTAAGTTAACTATCGGCGAAGTCTCTAATATGACAGATGTAGAGATATTAGAAAAAGATAAGCAAGATGAATTTGATTATCAATCAGCTAGAGTTCAAGGTGTACGAGAAGATATTGCAATAGCGGAGGAGCTGTTAGAGAAAAGCGACAGTTCCATAGTAAAATCAGGAAAAGAATTCCTATCCAAGATGAAATCAGATAATAATTTGAACCCAATTGATATCGAACCATCAGATTTTTATTTCAATATTATCACTGATTCATCAGGAAATCAGACGGAGAAGGAAGAGTTTTCATTTATTATTCATGAAGTGAGTTACCCTGATTCTAGTTATACAGGATTATATAATGTGGAAGGAGATTTGTATGCGATTGGGGACAATTATGTAAATGATGAGACAATCAATGAGGCAATCTCCAACAAAGAATATCAAATGCGTACAGTTCAAAACGAGGTAACTTATGAAATTACGGCTCCGACTGTAGTACGAGCGCCCCAAGTTTATGAAAGTACGTATAATTATTTTCCTATTGAGAATCTGGGATGGTCTATAGCCTTCAGAACAAAAGATTTAGTCTCACTTAAATTTGATCAACCAGATACGGATATTGAGAATATTACCATTGATGAATAGTCTTGTGCTCCACATTTTTTATGAATGAGGATTTTTTGTTTATTTTTACTACAAGAAAACGTATTTTTTTAAATTATTGAAACTATTCCGCGATTTTTATTCGAAACGTTAGAAAATGGACAATGTGACTAAAAAAGTATGGTATCATAAGTGAAAACGCTCACTAAGGGGGGTGTATTATGCTTTATTTACCTGTTCCATCCTAACAACGTAGGAATTTGAATAGTTAGCAAAAAAAGGCGAAGCTGTCTCTACTAGAATCTGTCCAAAATTTCGACTCAAACTCACTTAAAAACTTAAATTGTTAAACAAGGAGACAAACTATATTAAGTCAACTAAAAACTAACAGTTTTTCTGGTTTTTTTAGACGTTTTTCGCGCATAACAAATAAGCCTAGCCTGTCTAAAAAATTTTAAAAGTTCAGTTGACGACCCTCTTGTTTTTTCGTATGGTTCGCCTGTCTTCAAAATGCGAAAGATTATGCGTACCATCTTTTTGACGACATGGGAAATCGCAACGTGTAGAGGAACTAATAACAGGAATAAGAGCATATAATCTAAAAGCTTACCAAAGGTACCAAGAATAATTTACTCAAAAAAATCAATAAAATGAAATGATGTGTGAGCAGATGACAAATGTATTTAACAAAATTCCAAATGATTTTTTTAAAATTTTAACTTCTAAACACAAGGAAATATTTTTGGAGTCTCTCTTCCATATTGATGCTTTACTACAAGGGAATATCTATTTTTCTCGAGATAAGGTTGTTGATAGTCTTCAGAACCATCTATCTTCGTTGGGGGTTACGTTGAATGGGTTAGAGTATGCAGATGAGTATGAAGAAGAAATAAAGACATTAAGAATGCTGGTCCAAAGCATTTTAAGACAACTGGAAAAAAAAGGTTGGTTGAGAGTTAATTTAGAGGAAGGTTTTACTCAGCAAGTTTCTTTCCCAAGTTATGTAAATAGTTTCATTCAAATATTGAGAGAAATTAATTCAAATCAATCGGCCTCTTATTCAAGCTACGTGTTTTCTACTTATTCTGCTTTAAAAACTGGTTTAGAGGATCCTAGTAATCTACTTGAAGCTCTCGAATCAGCTTGGACTTCTACAAAAGGATTACAACGGGCTATTCAAAATGCTTATTTCGATTTATCAGAAATGTATACCCAAATTGTTGATGATTTATCTACAAGTGAAATGCTATCTCAACATTTTGATATTTACAAACAAGAAATTATTGATCAAGTCTTATTTCCTCTAAAAACAAGAGATTCCCTGCCTCGTTTTAAAAATACAATCCTGACTTTAATCACTAAATATAATAGTGACGAGGTAATCGAACTATTAATTACACAGAATTTAAAAAATCAAATTCAATCGATTTCCGGATTTGAATTGGAAGCTGAGAAACAGGTTCTCACGTATTTAAATGGAATTGCTGATTTTTATCGGGATGTCAGTTTTTTGATTGATAAGATTGACAATAAGAAAAATGAATATACTGAAAAATCAATTGGAAAAATTCAATATCGTTTGCGTTCTGATTTTCAGTTAAAAGATAAAATTGATCGGTTGATTCATCAAATTAAAGCAGATAAAGATACTCAAACCTATGATTTAGCAAATATTGTGGAATTTCAACTCATTGATCAAGAGTACTTGTTTGAACCTAGAAAGAAGAAGGAAGATATTAGTAATAAAACTCGAAAGAAGATCGAAGTGTTTAAGAAAAAAGAAGATGGTTTTGAGCAAGAGCAGTACCAATTATTCAAAAAGCTAGCTAATCCTAGGTACTCTTCGAAAAAGGTCGATCAGTTTATTTTAGAATTGCTAAAGGAGAAAGAAACCATTTCAACTTTAGACTATAAAATTAGTTCTTATGAGGTGTTTATCTTGACTATTATGGGAGCGATTCGTGGATACGAAGAAAATGGAAGCGGTTATATAGTTGCTATCAAAAAGGAGTATGTTCGTAATGGCTACTATAAATTACCAAAGCTGATTTTTAAAAAGGAGAATCGAAATGTATGAGTTAAACTTTGTTGAAGCGTACGACAATTTGACGTCGGAGGCTGTGTTAAAATTTCAAAAGGCTGTTACTAGATTGTTGAACTGTACGTATATTAATCGTATCAAAAATGATGGACAAAACTGGGATGAAGATTATTTATTCATAGAAGAAAAATTTGAGCTTTTTGAGGAGTATTTTAAGTTTGGAGGGTACGAAGTGCGTATTAACCGCGATATTAGTGTTATTTCCATTCAGGGTCAATTTTCATCTGCTAGAAAAAAATTAGATAAGGAAACAACTCTTTATATTTTAGCCTTGAGGTTATTTTTTGATGAAAAAATAAAAGAGTTTAATGGTTCTTCAACAATTGTTGTTCGAGTAGCCGAATTCATTGATAAGTTATTGGAATATGGTATTAAGGATAAGAAACCTAATTTACAAGCGCTGAGTAGATGTTTGCGTTATTTATCAACAGTTGGAATTTTAGGGAAAAAGTCAGGGAAATGGGAAGATGCTGATACCATGTTCATCATTTATCCGTCAATTAAACTGTTGTTGCCGAATGAAAGATTAGATGAAAAACTTAAACTGATTGTGGGAGGGCAATAGTTCATGATCAAATTAAAAAGATTACTCTTAATTCATTGGCAAGCATATGATTTTCAGCTTGTCGAATTTGAAGATATTACTCTAATTACTGGACAAACTGGAGTAGGAAAATCGACTATTATTGATGCGTTGAATGTTATTCTGTTGGGAGAAAAGCAGAAGCATATTTTCAATAAGGCAGCCAATGAAAATTCTAGACGGACATTGGAAAGTTACTTGTATGGAAAACTCGGAGATGATGGTGGGGATGGATTTTTCTATTTGCGTGAGGAAAACTTTACTAGTTATTTGGTAGCAGAATTTGAAAATGAAGAGACTTGCGAGTATTTTTGCTGTGGTTTTGTGGCAGATTGTAGTTCAGATCACAGTTCTCCTAATGTACAATGGTTGACAACTAAATCTAAATTACCAGCTGATTATTTTATTAATGAAGAAGAGAGAATACCTTATTCAATAAATGAATTAATTTATGAGAATAATTTTAAAACTGAAAATGAAAAGGTCACACTAATTGTAACTGATAAAGATTATAGGAAAAAAATTGCTGGGTTGTTTGGGCAAATTCGTGATGACTATCGAAGATTATTGAAGCAATCTGTTAGTTTTACCCCTGTGAAAGACATAGAAATGTTTTTGACCGATTTTGTAAGTGAAACGGAAAGCCCTATTAATGTAGAAGAGATGCAAAAAAGTATTCGTCGTTATAATGATCTTGAACAGGAAAGTGATAAGATCAAAAGTAAGGTTGCTAAACTGGAAGATATTAAGAGCGAATTACAAGGGCTGGAAAAACGCAAGTTACTTGAGTTACGCCAAGAATATTTCATTGAAAAGGCTAAGCTAGATGCACTCCAAGAGCAAAAAGAAAATTATCATATCGATGTTGAAAACTATCAACGACAGATTGAAAAAAATACTCGGGATATAGCTGATTCTTCAAAAAGAATAGATGTGCTGGGTGCAAAAAAAGAGGAGATGCGAGATAAGCGGGATTCTCTAGTTGTTTTAAAAGATAAAGTTTTTTTAAACAATCAGATAAAGAGCGTGAATGAACAGGTTCAGACGATTCAAAATCAAACAGAGCAAGGGCAAGAAGCAATTGCTTTAATGAAATACTTTATTAGAGTAGTCAAAGCTTTACCAATTGAGCTTCCGTCTATCACAAATCTAGTTAAAGTATTTGAAAAATATAATCAAGAACAGAAATTAATTAGTAAATTTGTTGAAATGAATGATTTACTGGATCAGATAGTAAAAGAGCTTGTTAGTTACAAGCATTTCGTTAATGAGCAAGAGAAAAGGCTTAAATCTAAAGTTTCTGTTCTTTTAAATGAGGAGGAAAGATTAAAAAAAGGGATTAAAATGGTTCCAGAGCAAATACGCGTGTTTAAGGAAGCACTACAAAAATATTTGAGTAACTATGATAAAAACGCTCAGGTTGAGTATTTATCTGATGTGATTGACTTTAAACAAGGTGAAGAGAGTTGGCAAAAAGCAGTTGAAGCTTATCTTGGGGGGCAAAGATATTATCTCGTGATTGATCCTAAATTTTATAATAAAGCATTACAATACTATCAGTCCGTTCAAAAGCAAAAAGAGATTTATGGTATCGGAATAATTAACTTAGAGAAATTACAGAAAAAGCATTTTAATGCAAAAAAAAATTCACTAGCGCGGAAATTAAAAACAGGTGATCAGTTAGTTCAAGCATACATTAATTTTCTTTTGGGACATGTTATTGCTTGTGAAGATATTTTTAGTTTAGCAAAATTCTCTACTTCAATTACTATAGATGGTTTTTTATATAAAGGTTTTGTTACTCGTAAGCTGCAATTTAAAAATTTGACGATGTCAATTGGAAGTACTGCTGTTAAAAAGCAACTACTTGATGTTCAAGAAAAACTCAATGGATGTCAAGAAGAATTACGAACGCTAGAAAAGAAACTCACTATTCTGAAAGAAGTAGAAAATTATCAAAAAAAAGATTCCTATTCATGTGAAATAGTTACTGAATATGCTGATAGTGAGAAACTGAATCAAAAATTAGCAGATTTAAAGACGTTAGAAAATAAGTTGAATAATTTAGATGACTCTGAGCTTGTAGAGTTAGATGA
This sequence comes from Enterococcus pernyi, assembly GCF_045371165.1. Taxonomy (NCBI): domain Bacteria; kingdom Bacillati; phylum Bacillota; class Bacilli; order Lactobacillales; family Enterococcaceae; genus Enterococcus; species Enterococcus pernyi. Next base: position 96,854 of record NZ_JBIQDM010000009.1, on the reverse strand, counting down.
AAAAATCAAGCGTTTGGATAAAGAAGTAAGCGACTTAACTGTTCAGATTACTAAAATAACAACAAATTCAAATACTAGCCAAGAAACAATGAATCAAATAAATCAGACCCTCCTTCCTCAATGTTTAGAAAAAATCATGGCACAAGAAAAAATTTTTCAAACCAAATTTGAATCATGCCAACAACTACCAAGTTTTGAAGAAGCGTATAGAGTGGCAGTTAATAAATTAGATATTCTTGTCTATCAAAAATTTATTACAAATTACGAAAATAATCAGAAACAAACACAAGTGAGTATTAATGAATTAGAAGAAAAAATAAGAGAAAAAATGAATGATTATAATCAAATGTTTACTGAAAATTTGTCAATTAATCTTAAACAGTCTAATCTGTATTTGGAAGAATACGAAAAATTTACGAATAGTGAATTGCCAAAGTTTGAATTGGATATTAAAGATGCCAAAGAAAAAGCTGTCTATGAATTCAGGTATGAATTTTTAGGTAAGTTAAAAAGTAATATTGAGAATATACAGCGGCAAGTAAATGAAATTAATGACGCTTTAAAGAATCGAAAATTTGGAGAGGACACCTATAGATTTAAAATTACAGCGGCTAGTAATAATAAAGAATATTATGAAATGATTATGGATGAAATGTTAATGGACAATGGAGAGTGGAATTTATTGAGTGCTGCTTTTGAAAGTAAATATGCTCAACAGATAGAAGTGTTATTTTCTATTTTATCTGGAAACGACTTGGATAATGGGCAAAGTAAAGAGAGTAGAATTCAAGCTTTTTCTGATTACAAAACTTATTTGACCTTCGATATGATAGTTACAAAAGGAGATAGTACACAACGATTATCTAAAACTTATGAGCAAAAATCTGGTGGAGAAACGCAAATTCCATTATATATATCATTGTTAGCAGCATTCTTAACTTGGATGATGAAGGAAAGGGCAGTGGCAACAGATACAAAAAGAAATCGTTTGACTGGTATAAAAGTGTGATTGAAACAAACGGAATAGAATGATAAAAAGCTAGAAGCCTCTAAAGAAATGTTCGTTCATTCTTTAGGGGGTCTAGCCTTTTTCATAGAGGTGGTATTTCTAATACAACGAGAGGACAACTGACGTCAAAACATTTAAGTGACGGCGATATGTTTTCCTGTTTCTTGCGTATTAACTAAAAAATGTATTAGCGAAAGCAATAAAAACGACCAATACAGGAATCATCCATGAAAAACCATACGTTTTATCAAGGATTTTGTTTGACGAATGATTGATCATTCTTAAGATGACCTCAATCAGAAAATAACCTAGAATCATTCCTAGTACATTTGAAATTAAATCGTCAATGTCTGTTGCTCTAGCTATCGTAAATAGTTGGCTTATTTCAATCAACAATGAGGTACCAAATCCAAGTAAAAGAGAATAACTGAATTTTCTATATTTGTTGCTAATTAACGGACACAAGAACCCGATGGGTATAAAGCAAAGAATATTAAGAATATAACCTGCATTTATTCCATCTATAAAAGGGATAAGATTGATATTCGGATTGAAAATACTCTCACCAAATCCACTGATCCTATTCAACTCACGAAGCGTAGGAACACCGAACACATTGAAGAATGTGAAACTCATATAATAAAATAGTAAAAGTGCTGATAGAATGTTTATCAATTTAGAGGAATCTTTATTTTTTCTAGTGAGCCAGAATAAAAAACTTGCCAAAATCAGTAGACCTATCAAGAATACTGGTTTTAAAGTCAAGATATCTACTATGGATTCCCAGAACCCGATTTGTTGCGTCATATTTTCCGCCTTCTTTCCTTAAGTTAATGGGTAATTAGTAAAGTTAATAATCTCATAGAAGGAGAATCGATCCATCAGCCTGTAGACTTATTTTAGAAATTATTTGAGTATAATGCCAAACTGGTAAATGATACAAAGTGAAGTCGATTGGTTAGTACTGGATAATAATTATGGCAGGTAGAAAAGATAGCCCAAAACTTGGATCTCGGCATCTATCTCAATGTAATCTTTGACTTTATTATTAAAATGAATCGCCTTAATCTGATAAATCTATTCTTTTTTCTAATGAATAACATAGGAAATTTTTGCATGGTTTTTAGCAAATTCTTGTCCTTTTACCTTACACTTACATGATAGGAATGACTATCAATAGCTTTGTTTTATTAAAATAAAAAACGTTAGATAAATCAACGAATGATACAGTGTCGTCAGTTTTTATAGTATAAATGAATACCATTTTAAAAAACAGAAAATAATATATTTTTGTTGAAATTCATGTATTTTGTAGCTCTTTTCGCTTGATTTTCGTCTATCTTTTATGAAATCCATATGTTAAAGTATTGGCGGAGATACTTTTGTTGATAGAGCTAAAATTTCCAAGAGATAAATGAGTGAATAAAAGTGAATTTAAAATAAAATAGTCGATTAGATGTCAGGGAAAGAGGTGAAAGTCCTCTACAGACCTACCTACTGTAAGGTGGATGAAACCAATAGGACCACAGATAATTCTGGAAGGGTTGGGAGTAAATGGAAGCCAAGTCAGGAGACCGGTTTAACGGCAATCATGTTCTTTTGTAGGAGAAAGATCAAGCGTTTTTTTGTGTGATCAATCAAACTGTCTTCTCCTGTAAAAGGAAAGGTAGTTTTTATTTACTTTTAAAAAAAGTTGTTTGATAAGAAAATGGAAATGAAAGGGTTATCGTAAAAAAGTAATCACTGGGAAAAGTAAAAATGAGTCAAAGAAAGTGGGAAAAGATGATGAAAAAATTATCGAAATTAGTTGCTGTATTGGGATTGAGTGTAGTCTTTGGGTTGAGTGCTTGCTCAAATAATAACAACGAAACAAGCGAAACAGCAGAAACAACGACAGCTTCAGAAGTTGCTTTGCCGACGAAAGATCGTGGCGGTGAAGAAATCGAGATTCCTGAAGAAGTGGATAAAATGGTTTCTTTAGTTCCTTCAGTTACACAAGTGATCGATGATCTAGGACGTAAAGATCAATTAGTAGCGGTTGACACACAAAGCCCAGCAATGACAAAAGATATTGATGAGTTGCCACAAATTGATATGATGGCTGTGGATGCAGAAACATTGATTTCATTGAACCCACAAGTGATCTATGTTTCAGATATTAGTCTGCATGGCTCTGAAAATGTTTGGTCACAAGTAAAAGATGCAGGAATTACTGTCGTGAACATTCCAACAAGTAATACCATTGAAGATATTGCTTTAGATGTCCAATTTATCGCGGATACTTTACAAGAGCATGAAAAAGGACAAGAATTAGTCGATACAATGAACAAAGAGATCGATGAAATCAAAGAAATTGGTGAAACGATTACGGATAAGAAAAAAGTATTGTTTGAGATTAGCGCATTACCTGAAATCTATAGCTTTGGTAAAGGCGTTTACTTGAATGAAATGATCGAACTTGTAGGTGCAGAAAATGTTTTAGCAGATCAAGAAAGCTGGATTCCAGTAACAGAAGAAGCAGCGATTGCTAGTAAGCCAGATGTAATTTTGACGAACGTAAATTACTTGGATGATGCAGTGCAAGAAATCTTAGATCGTGGAAGCTGGAAAGACGTTCCTGCGGTGAAAAATGAAGCAGTATTCTATATCGATAACGCTGCGAGCTCTTTACCAAACCACCATATGACAAAAGCCTTAAAAGAAATGGCATTAGCAATCTACCCTGATGAATACCAATCGTTGGAAAATGAATAAACAAAGTCGGTTGCTGATAGCAGTGGTCTTAAGTATCATCGTGGTATTCTTTGGGATCAAAATCGGGAGTGTATCCATTCCTTTTGATACCTTGATCCAAGCATTATTTTCAAGAGGAGACAAACAGCTAGATGAAACGATCGTCACCATTCTTTGGCAGGTTCGCCTGCCGAGAGTGGTTTTGGCGTTTCTTGTAGGAGCTGCTTTGGCTGTTAGTGGAACGGTCATGCAATCCTTATTAGGTAATCCGTTGGCTTCTGCTTATACGCTAGGTGTGTCATCAGGGGCATCACTTGGCGCTGCGTTGATCATTGTTTCAGGAATCACTTTACCGTTGTTCCCGAATTTCACATTACCTCTGACAGGCTTTATTTTTGGTTTAGCAACTGTGTTTATTGTTTTGGCGATGAGTCAAAGATTGGATCAGCAATTATCGAACCAAACAGTTATTTTAGTGGGAATGGTTATGACCTTATTTGTGGGCGCAATGTTGACGATCGTCACGGCATTGTTCAAAGATCATTTGCAGCAATTAGTCTTCTGGCAAATGGGTAGCTTTTCAGGAAGCACGTGGGCAAAAATCCATATCTTTTTACCTATCTTACTATTTGGAACAATCGCTCTTTGGTTCTCTGCTAGAAGTTTAGATGTGTTATCTTTAGGTGAAGAAGAGGCGTTAATCTCTGGTGTAGATGTTCGAACGATCAAGCTATGGGTGATGGTTCTTGCGGCTTTACTTGCAGGAAGTGCGGTTTCATTTGTCGGCGTGATCGGATTTGTTGATTTGATTGCCCCCCATGTCATCCGACGTTACTTCGGTGCCAGTCATCGTTGGGTCATTCCAGGAGCAGCACTGTTAGGTGGCAGCATGATGGTCGTCGGCGATACGATTTCACGAACGCTATTATCTCCCCAAGAAATACCAATAGGCGCTGTCACAGCATTGATTGGTGCGCCCTTTTTTGCCTATGTTTATTTCAAACGAAAGTGAGTGTTTTACAATTATGAAAGATATTTATCGAAGTCCTTATGAGGCTTATCCATTTTTAGCAGACGATGCAGATGATTTACGTTGCGATTATGAATTACACACCGATCGCTTATCTTCAGAAATCGGGTTACTACGCGCAAAGTGTGAAGATTCTCCTTTTTACAAGGAGTTAGAAAAAATCGGTGAATTGGTTTACCATGCAAATGCGTGCGTGCGTACAAAAATGACGATCACGCAAGAAGAAGTCGACTGGTTAAAGAGTCGTGTCGATGAATTGAATGCAGAAAGAACAAACCAAAGTGGACCATTCTTCTTACCTCAAGGAAGTGAACGAGGTGCATTAGCTCATATTTTACGTGTCGATTGTAAAGTAATCGTTCGTTTGCTGTATCGCCATCTTTATCAAGGTAAAAAAGTCGATTCAGGCTTGCTAGACTTTTTCAATTTATTGTCGGGTTACTTCTTCATGATCGCGATGAAATTCAACCAAGAAGACGACGTAACGGAAATTCCTTTTGTCAGCAGAAATTACCGCTAAAGGAGGAAAAGTGATGACCTTGAAGCTATCGCAAGTCACAGCTGGCTATGGCTCAGTAAAAATCATCAAAGAAGTTTCCTTCGAGCTGAACAAAGGTGAGAACCTATGTATCCTAGGACCTAACGGCTGTGGCAAGACGACCGTATTAAAATCAATTGCGGGCATCCTTTCCTACGAAGGATCGATCACGATCGATGGAAAAGAAGTCCGCACGATGAAACGCAAGGAAGCCGCACGCAAAGTCGCCTTACTCAGCCAGTTTTCAACCATTGCCTTTGACTACACCGTCTATGAAACTGTCATGATGGGCCGCTATACGCACATCAAACAAGGACTATGGTCAGTCACCACAGCAGAAGACCGCGAAAAAGTCATGGAGTGCCTAGCACTGACTAATTTATTAGAGCTGAAAGACCACCCCGTCAACCAACTTTCCGGAGGTCAAAAGCAACGTGTCTTCTTAGCCAAAGTATTAGCCCAAGACCCAGATATCTTATTACTAGACGAACCCAATAATCATCTCGATATCAAGCACCAGCTCGAACTCATCGGCTATTTAAAAGACTGGGGCAAAAACCAAGACAAAACAATCATCGGAGTCTTCCACGACATCCGTTTAGCCCTCTCTTTAAGCGACCAAGTCTTGTTCATGAAAACAGGCCAAGTCATCAAGCAAGGTCCATTTCTGGAAACAGTTTCGAGAAAATTGCTCAAAGATATCTTTGAGGTGGATCTAGTGAAGCATTTTCAGGAGCAGAGTGAGATATGGGAGAAGTTGGGGGAAGGAGCATCGCAAATAGAGAAATAGTAATTAACTCTGAGACTTATTTGAGGTTTCGGAGTTTTTTGTCGACTAAGATAAAGCGATTTTGAATTTAACTAACACAAAGAATAAAGAGAAATATTTGTTCAACAAAAAAAGATAGATACTTTATTTTGATATCTTAATGGCTATAATTAAAAAAATACAAATTATTACATTAAATCATATATTCTAAATAATAATAGTAGCTTATATTTAAATAAAAAACACTATTAATAACGAAATAAGTGATAGTTATAGACAGATAATTACGACAATAACATGAAAAACAATAAATTGTTTTATGTTATAATAAATACAAGAAATAAGTAAAAATTTATGGGGAGAAATATGTCGTATTATCGAGTTTTAAAACTACAGTTAAACAATGGATGGATATCGAATAATCTATCAAAAATAGAAAATGATATATTAAATAATAATCCAGTTACGTATATATATTATAATCTAGAAAGAAAAATAATTTATGTTGGTGAAACTAGTTGCTTTAATAATAGACATAGAGAGCATTTAGCTGAAAAAGAACCTAAAACTGATTATCGTGAGTATACTGAATGTCTAGTTATCTATTCTAACCTATTTCATAAATCGGCTGTATTAGATTTGGAATCCTTACTACTTAATTATATGGTCGCTGAATCTGATGAAACTAATTTTGTTTTGGCAAATGGCAATAATGGACAAACAAAATTAGTTTATAAAAATAAAGAGGAAATTCGTTCTAGTGTATTTTATAGATTATGGAAAAATGAATTATTTGAGCTAGGTTTATCCAAAAATAAAAATATAAATAAATTGAGAGAAAGTTTGTTATTTAAATATTCTCCATTTAAACAACTATCCGTAAAGCAAAAAGAAATTATTGATGAAATTGAAACTGATCCTTCAGGAAAATTTATAGTCGAAGCACCCGCGGGTTCAGGTAAGTCTGTATTATTTACAAATTTAGCTTTTTCCCTAGCAATAAATAACCCTAATTTAAAGATTGGTGTTGTTACAACTGGGAATTTAAGAAAACAGTTTAATTTAATTTTTAAATCTATAAACTTGAATAATAGATTATTTGTTAAGACTAGTTCACAGTTGATAACAGATGCTAAGAAAAACAAAGAAAAATTTGATATCATAATTGTTGATGAAGCACACAAGTTAAAAAAATACTATACAAAGGGTCATCCTAATTCAAGAAGGCACCTTAATAAAGATGATGATGAAATTACACTCTTAGAAGAAATAACTGAGGGGTTGGTTTTGTTATACGATTCCTATCAAGGAATTAAACCGCAAAATATTACTCCTTCTGAAATTCGAAAATTAACTATTAATTATAAAAAATTAACTTTATCACAACAATTTAGAATTAGTGGTGATGGTAATTTTTCAGGAGAAGACTATTTAAAAGGGATTTTGTATGCTCTACAATTAAGTGAAGATAAAAATTTTAATTTAGATGTATTCAAAAATGACTACTTTGGCATCGCGGATAATTTTAATGAAGTTATCGAGTATGTAGAGCTTCACTCTCATGCCTATCCTGAAACAACTAATAGAGTAATAGCTGGATACTGTAGAGAATGGAAATCTAATATAAATAAAAAGTCTAACAAAGGAAAAAAATTATATGAGTTACCTTATGATTGGGAAATAGACGGTATTAATAGAAGATGGAACTCCACTTATGAAGATTGGATAAAAAAACCTAATTCACAAAAAGAAATTGGATCTATACATTCAATTCAAGGATATGATCTGAATTATTCTGGAGTAATTATAGGAAATGATATCACGGTAATAGATAATCAAATAATGGCAGTACCTAGTAATTATAAGGATAGTGGTGGGACACCTCTAAAAAAAGAATTTTCTTTATCTGAATTAACTGAATATATTTTGAATATATATTACGTACTTCTTACAAGAGGAATTGATGGATGTCGAGTATATTTTGAAGATAAAGATGTAGAAAAAATATTTAAACAACGTATTGGATTATAATTATATCGTGTGTTGTATACACCCAGTCATTTTATTATATAAATAAATACTCTTGAAATCTAAAAAACTAAGACTTTGAACAAAGTCTTAGTTTTTTCTGTAAATAATAATACCTACTATAATTTCATGGCAATATTTGGCGTATATATTAGTAACACGATTTTTTGCTATAACACAAATAAATCAGTTGAACACAATATTTTTGGGGAGTTGCCAAATAAGAACAATGTTCATTCGAGTTACATATGATATGAATCAAGTATCGTGACAATTTTAGCAACTATCTTAATAAAATACAGATGGAATCAAGAAGGGAGAATAAATCAAGTTGGATGAAATCCAATTTTTTGATGTATGAATACAGTGAAGAAATGGTCAAGCTGAGACCATTTGGGCAACACAAAAGACGATTTCGAAGCTTTTGATGTTGGCATTCCGGCAATTAGTAAACATCTGAAAAATATATTTAATTCTAGTGAATTGATAGAAGATCGAACTATTTCCAAAATGGAAACAGTTCAAAAAGAGGGTGGAAGGTTAGTAAAAAAGGCGACCACCTTATATAAACATCCTCAAAAAGATAAACAGTTATGTGATTTAACAATTCTTCAGTTTGTTATATTTCCGGACACAGTACGTTTGGTTAGTTTTAATTGAAATAATTTCATCGAGAATCGATTTAAGCATGAAATATGCTTAAATCGATTCTTTTATTTTTGATCAAATAATGTTGCTTAAGAGAAGTCGCGGAATAATTTTTTCATAACCTCTCTTCTTATTAAAAAATAAAAGTTATTTTAAATACAGATTATAACTTTACGGTTTAACAATTCAGTGTATATAATGATAATATAAAATAATTGATAAAGGAGGTTCCGGGACAAATCAATAAATTTTCGTAAGCGCTTTTCTTCGTGGGGGAGATATCTGGATAAATAAAATAGTGGAGGTTATTTTATGAGATTACCAAAACCTGAAGGAAAACAAGTGGATGTACTATATCTTTCTGATGAAGATAATATTGTTGTTTTAGGTACGGCAGGAAGCGGAAAGACAACTATTGCTTTAGTTAGGGCGATAAATATGGCAAAAAATTACCCTGATGATATAGTCCTTATACTTACATATAATAGGACACTTATTAAATATATGGAGTTTATATTAGAAGATTCTCCCAAAAATTTATTGATTCAAAACTATCATAAGTTGGCACGAGGGTATCTGAATTCAAGAGGTAAAATGGAGACAAACGCCATCTTACAATCAAAAAATAAACTTATTGCAGAGGCGCTAGATAAAGTGAAAAATAAATATCCTGATGAGAATACGTTAGAACGACATATGGATATTTTTATCGATGAAATTGAATGGATACAAAAAATGGGAATAATGGATCAAGAGACGTATATTAAAATTGAACGAACTGGAAGACGGGATGCTCGGATTTTAAGGAAAAACAGAATCTATTTTTACGAAGTCTACCAACAATATGTAGATCTAAGGAATAAAAGAGGCTATTTATATGATTGGGATAGTATAGCTACAGCGGTGTTTGAAGAAGCGCAAAGAGATGATACGGAAAAGCGATATAAATATATACTTGTTGACGAAGGTCAAGACTTTTCGCCAATGATGTTGAAGTCTTTGAGTATGCTAGTATCGAAAGATGGTAGTATCAATTTCTTTGGTGATGAGAATCAACAAATTTATGGAAGTAGGATTTCATGGCGTTCTGCGGGACTAAATAATGTCAAGATTTGGAAATTGGAAAAAAACTATCGAAACAAATCAGGAGTCGGAAAGTTAGCGAAAGCAATTTCGGAATTACCCTTTTTTGAAATTGATGAGAATGATAAAATCGACTCCATTGTTCCAGATGTGGTTGGTCCAAATCCTCTTGTAATAAAATGTAGAGACAAAAAAGAGGAAATAGAATCTTTGATGGGTTTAGTAGACAACTCGGATGTATCAAGAACCAAAGCAGTGCTAGTCAAAACGAGAGAAGATGTCAATTTAATAGCGTCTATTTTTGCTGAAAAAGGAATTGAGCATACAATATTAAAAAAAGACATGGGTAAATGGAAGAATACTGACAACTTGCACATCGGAACTTATCATTCTGCTAAAGGATTAGAATTTGATTTAGTTTTCTTACCATTTATGAGTGATCGATATATGCCTACAGAAGAGGAAATAGCTAAATATGGTAGCAAACAAGACGCGCTAGTAAAATTTGTCAAATTGATCTATGTAAGTGTGACGCGGGCAAAATCTGGAGTAATAATTACGTATGTGGACAAATTAACTGAACTATTGCCAGAGGATACAAGTTTATATGATTTGAGGAACGGTTATGAATGAGTATGAATCATATATTAGTGAGAGAAAAATTACTCGTTTGTGCCATTTTACTAAGTCCAAAAATTTGCCCAAGATATTGGATAGAGATGGTAAGATCCTTGCGAACAATTTTATCAAAGAAGATCTGGAAAAAAATGATCTAAATAGAATTGATGGTAAAGAAGATTATATTTGTTGTTCAATCGAATACCCTAATGTCTATTATTTATATGAGTTAGAGAAGAGGAATAGGCTTGATTTATTTAAAGAATTCTCTATTTTGTTGATTTCTCCTAGTGTCATTAATGATCAAACTCTTTTTTGTCCATGTAATGCTGCTACAGAAAGTGGGAAACTCATAAGGAGTGGTCTATCGAGTTTCAAGAGTCTGTATAAGTCTAGATCAGTAGGGAAGATGGAATTGAACAGAACAAAGAATATGTTGATCTGCTCACCTACTGATAATCAAGCGGAGGTGCTAATAAGACATTCGATCTCAAAGACAAATATTAAAGGAATTGTATTTAGAGACCAAGCACAAGCGAAGAAAGAATTGAATCGTCTTGAAATTGCTCAATGTGATCTATCCACAATTAAAATTTTTACTTGTGCAGATATGTATGACAAAAATTTGGCGAATAAATTAAGAGCCGGTGATATCCCTGAAGAAAGTCTTTATATGGAATAGGAGTGAGAGGATGAACTCAATAGAAGATAAATATCTGGGATCTTTATTAGGGGTTGCAATCGGTGATGCCATGGGATGGCCACAAGAAAGAAGTCAAACAAAAAATAAATCTGCTAGGAGTACAGATTTTCAAAAATGGGTAAGACGTTCGGGTTATGGTCACACCTATACAGAAGAAATCATACAAAAAGGAAGTTACAGTGATGATACCCAACTGACGCTAGCGACTGCGAGGGCGTTAAACTATCGTAATTTTCTATCTTATTTTGGAAGAAGCGAATTACCTTCGTGGTTGCTTTATGAACGTGGAGGAGGAGGAGCTACGAAGCGCGCTGCTCGTTCATGGTCGAATGGCAAACCACCGTGGAAGCAAAATAAGAGTGCCATCCAATCCTATTTTGAAGCGGGTGGAAATGGTGTAGTCATGAGGGTCATTTCGCATGCTTATGAGAAAAATATAAGTAGTGAAGAAATGAATCAAAAAATATTTTTGAATGGAATATCTACCCATGGACATCCTAGAGCTATTTTGAGTGCGTTAGTCTATGGAAAAGCTGCGGAGTATCTGATTACCAACAACAAACAAATGAAATATGGGGAATTAGTTGACTATCTCATTAATAAAAAAGAAGAATGGTCTAAGTTTCCTGTACCTAATAATATCAATGATTGGTTGAATGCTTCATTTTCTATAGGTATAAATTATCAAAAACTGTGGGAACAGACGGGAGAAGAGTTATTTGATGGATTAACATTAATAAAAGAAACGTTAGCAAATGGATTATTTGATCAAACATCTGAGACGTTATCGAAATTAGACTGCAATAATCCGAAAGTGAAAGGTTCAGGAGTCGTTACTTGTTTGACAGCGATCTATATCGTATCTAAATTCTCTATAGATCCACAGAATGGATTGTTAGAGATCGCTTTTTTTGAAGGGAGTGACACGGATACAAATTCGGCAGCAACAGGTGGTTTATTAGGAGCAATCCATGGCACACGATGGATCAAATCAGAATGGTTGGGTGTTCAAGATGTTGAGTATATCACTCAGTTGGCTAAAACGATACCGGAAGCAACCATTCCCGAAAGAAGAGATATGTGGAATTTTTCTGAATCAAAAAATTTGATAAAAGAACTACATGGAAATGATAGAAAGAAAAAGTCTGTAAAGCTAGGTCCTTTTGACAATCTAACAGTTGTAGATAAATACCCTATAAGGTCACAGAAAAATAAAGAAGTCTTTGTATTAAAAAATGAAGAGAGTCAAACATTTTACTGTAAGTTACAAAAACCTGTCTTTAAAAATGAGGACACTGAGTTAAGGAGAAGTGAACTCTTTGATTTGGAACTTTCACCAGAACAAATAATCGAACTACAAAATACTTTACCTCAAAGAATTACTCTAGAAAAGTTTACCTCTTTACTAAGTGAAACCATACGTATGCTTCGAAATAAACCTTTAGATATTTTTGGAGAATTAGATGTAGAGCAAATAGAAAATGAAGTTAGAAAAAAATGCTCATATAAAAAAGAGATACGTTTGTTTGTAGAAAAAGTTTACAGATATTATTTTGAATAGACGATGAATTATTGAAGATAGATTGACAAGTGAAAACGACGCCCCACAGCTGCCAAGTCAAATTTATAAAGATAGAACGATCATCGCCGAATATGGAAAAATCAATGATATAAAAGTTTGTTTAAGCATCGTTAAAGTCAAAGTGAATAACGAAGCCACACCAGAAAAAGAGTTTCCTAATCAACCATAGCCAAGAAGATCCGCTCCAAAGAAAAATGGTTTAAGAGAATCATTTCTTCCTAAAACGAGAAAATCTGTTTTTTATATGCGAATCGCTCTAGGAGGTATCTTAGTAGTAGTTGTACTAATCGTTGCAGTAAAAAAGGAAACAATGATTTGACTGGACGTAAAAAAACTGAATAATCAAACTGTATTTAATTTGTAGTAAACTTCACTAATAGGATTGGTTATTCTATCTTTTTTTCGATATCAATTTAGCAGAGACTGTCCTCCAAATAGTTGAATAGCAATATTTGGAGGGCTTTTTTTATAGATTATTTGATATTACTCGGTAAAAAAAATGGGGAAAAATCAATGTCAAGTTCAAATTTTGCTCTTAATGATGAAAAAATATGGACTGCTTAACTCTTCTTATTCCTGTTAAAATGAATTATAATAAAGTAAAAGTCTGTCGTATTATCTCAGTGTTCGCTAGATATTTTCACTTAACGTTTGTTATTAGTAGTGGAACGAAGCATTAATATGAGATAAATAATTGTTATTACTTTATAAAAATTATTATTTTTTTAACAAAAAATTCATAACTAACATGTATCTTAAAAATAACTAAAGAAAAGGATGTAAGAAAATTGAAAAAAAAGTCTACGTATAAATTAGTTTCATTTGTATTTCTTTCACAAATGTTACTAACTACGCCTTTACAAGTATTAGCAGATGAACAAGTTTTTTCTGCGGACCAACCAGTAACAGCGGAAGCCCAAACAGAAACAACGACGGATTCGTCTGATATCACAGGTGAAGATAACACAACAGATACAACAACAGATGGTACAGAAGAATCAACGCCACCGTCTACTGGTGATTCAAGTGAACCAACCACACCTGATACTTCAGAACCGACAGAGCCAAGCACACCGGAGGAAACAAAACCAACGGAGCCGACAAAACCAACAGAACCGACGAAGCCGACAGAGCCAACACAGCCGAGTCAGCCACAAAAACCAACGCCACCATCAACTGGCGGTTCTACTGGAGAAACACAACCAACTACACCACAGCCGAGTCAGCCGACACAACCAGCTGCACCTGTGGCACCAACGCCTGCTCCTGCAGCGCCAGTTGCTCAAGAGGTACGTCAACCTTCTGCAACTACACCGATTCAAGATCTTGTACCATCAAGTCAAGAAACGGATGAAGGATCGATCCATTTTGAAAAAGATGAATCAGTTGAGAGCTTCATTCGCAAAATCGGTGAATCTTCTCGAGAAATCGGGCAAGAACATGATTTATACGCATCAGTGATGATCGCCCAAGCGATTTTAGAATCAGCTAGTGGACAAAGCCAGTTGGCGCAAGCCCCTAACTACAATCTTTTTGGGATCAAAGGTACACACGAGGGCAATGGTGTGACTTTTGCCACACAAGAAGATGCTGGTGATGGTACATTGTATACGATCCAAGCAACATTCAGAAAATATGCCAACTATGAAGAAAGTCTTGAAGACTATGCTAAATTAATGACTGAAGGATTGACTGGAAATAGTGAGTTCTATTCAGGTGCTTGGAAATCCAATGCAGAAACTTATAAAGAAGCAACAGAATTTTTAACAGGCCGTTACGCAACAGATACAAGATATAACGAAAAACTAAATGGTCTGATCGAAACTTATGATTTAGAACAATATGACAAAGAAGTTGCCGGACCTGAAGTGAATAAAGAAGGATATATCGTGCCATTAAGAAATTATACGATTTCTAGCCCATTTGGTCCTCGTGGTGGTGAATTCCACCGTGGATTAGATTTTGCGGCACCTCAAGGGGAGCCAATCTATGCTAGTAAAGCGGGTACTGTGATCAAAGCAGAATTCCATCCTTCATGGGGAAATTATGTTGCCATTGAACATGAAGATGGCACAACAGCGCTTTATGCTCATCAACAAGAATACGTTGTGAAAGTTGATGATGAAGTTGAACAAGGACAAATCATTGGGTTTGTCGGTTCTACTGGTAATAGTACAGGCAGCCATCTGCATTTTGAGATCAGTCGTGACAACAGCTTAGCTCAAGCGCAATTGATTGATCCAGCAACTGTTTTGTTTTAATTAGTGATAATGAAAAAATGCCATTGGAAGAGTTCTCTCTTCCAATGGCATTTTTATTTGACTCAATTAGTGATTCATCGGCCGATCAGCCAACAAAACGAATTTGAATGAATCGACTTGATGCCAACTTTCTGTGTATTGAAAGTGGGTATAATCAGTCAAATATGCCCAGTTCCTAACAACAAAGATGTTTTTGTTATGTTTTCCTAAATCTAAATATTGTGCGATCGAAGGGGTGATATTCTCAACAGAAATTTCTTTTTTTGAACAGTTCAATTTCAAATGTAATTGGTATGAGCCAAGAATCATCCGATTCAGACACGATCAAACAAATTGCGATCCAAAATAAAATTTGTGGTGTGGATATCCAACATATCGGGGATGCCGGCTACTCGGGAATCGCTCCGGTAGAAAATATCATGGCGATGAGCCGTGCGATCCGTGGAAACCGTTATACGATCGCGATGATGTCACGCTCGATCGTGCGTTAGAAATTTAAGTGATTAAATGGACCCTACTTTCATTTTAGATATATTCTAAAAAGTGAAAGTGGAGGTCCTTTTTTTATTACTATTGTTCAAGCAACTAATTAACAATATATACAATTGGTATAGCGGCAATTTGCTTTGTGTTGTGATTTCTATCAGTAATCACAATTTTATAGACTATCTGAAGTTAACTTCAAATTTTAATATAAGTGTGAGGGATTTTACTATTCACATAGTTAGATGCTAAGATTTATTTTGACAAACTTGAAAGAAGCGATTACACTAGTGAAAAGAAGCACACAACGATGTGTGCGTATGAATACGGCAATGACGCCTAAAAAAGTAGAGCTTTTTCTGCTTTTTTAGGCTTTTTTTATGGAGGAGAGGTAAATGAGGAGAATCATTTTAATGGGTGCGATTGGCTGTGGAAAGACCACTCTTTGTCAAGCCTTGCGAGGAGAAGCGATCGTTTATGATAAGACCCAAGCGGTAGAATTTCATCCTGAGATGATCGATACACCAGGGGAATTTATTCTACATCGCCAATACTACGCTGCTTTGACTGTAACAGCAGCAGAAGCAGATGTCATTGGTTTGGTGCAAAGTGCGTTAGACCAAGAACAGATTTTTTCACCAGGATTTGGCCACATCTTTCCAAAAGAAGTCATCGGGATCATGACCAAAGTTGATCTAGTGAAAGACGAGAAAGAGTTGACGCGTGTACGTGAACAATTGCTTGCAGCTGGAGCAACGAAGCTGTTTGAAGTCTCATCAGTCGAAAAAACGGGACTAGCAGAATTGATTGAGTACTTAGGAGGAGAATCATGAAAATCTACACAAAAACAGGCGACAAGGGAATGACAAAATTAGTTGGCGGTCATAGTGTATCGAAAGATTCAGATCGTGTGGAAAGTTATGGAACGATCGATGAATTGAACTCATGGTTGGGCTATACGATCAGTCAATTGTCAAAAGAACAAGAGGTTTTTAAGAAAGAATTGGAAGAACTACAACAACTTTTATTCGATGTAGGGACTGATTTATCAACGGTCTTGGAAGATGGACGACCGCTGAAAGTCCAACAAGAGAGCGTTACTTGGTTGGAAGAACGGATTGATTTTTATACACAGCAATCGCCGGATATCGAACGATTTATTTTACCAGGGGGCTGTCAAGGAGCGAGCATGGTCCATGTGGCGCGAACAATTGCTCGTCGCGGGGAACGACATATCGTCCGTTTAAGTGCGACTGCGGCGATCAATCCTGAAGTGATCGTGTTTGTGAATCGCTTGTCTGACTATTTTTATGCGTTGGCGCGTTATATGAATGTGCAAATGGGGCAAGAGGATGTTTTTTATACAAGAGGAGAGAAGGTCTTCCATAAGATAAAAGAAGAAGGTTTATAAAAAGTGTTTGATTTTTCACAAACAGTGTGGTAAAGTGCTGTTAGATTAATCAAATGTTTATGAGAGATACGAATGGAAGCCAGTGAGATGCTGGCACGGTCCCGCCACTGTGATAAAGCGTTCGAGCTTTTAAGTCAGGTCTTTTCTTATTTTTCATTATTGGGCAAACTGTTTCGAGGCAAAACAGGGTGTTGCTAAAAAAATGACGTTTTTTGAAAGTCAGCCCAAGAATATTTGATTCAATCCCACACATAGCACGATGATGTGTATGGGAATATTGGGCTGGTCTTTCAATGGGGAAAGAGATTTCAAGTACAATGGCGTACTGCTGATTCCCAGCGCATGTGTTGATTAATAATTACAGAATAGACACCATACACTGTTGTATGGATTGTAAAAGAAGCAAAGGGGCTTCAGACAAATGGATCTTGTGATTTCCATTGGTTTGAAGGCTCTTTTATTTTGGTTTCAAGGAGGAATGTTCGTGGAAAGTATACAATTCTCGACACAGATCATTGTGGGAGAAGATGCGTTACAAAGTCTTGAGAGTGTCAAAGATAAGCGTGTTTTCATCGTTACTGATCCCTTTATGGTAGAAAATGGTCTGGTAGAAAAAGTCATGACTTATTTAAATCAGTATCACGTATTTAGTGATATTGTTCCTGATCCACCACTTGATAAAATCGTTTCAGGAATCAAAGAAATGGAAAGATTTCAAAGTGAAGTCATCGTAGCAATCGGTGGCGGTTCAGCCATCGATGCAGCGAAAGCAATGAAATATTTTGGGCAAAAGACAATGGATCTCTTGACTGCCCAATTTATTGCAATCCCAACCACCAGTGGGACAGGGTCTGAGGTGACAAACTTCTCAGTGATCACGATCAGTGAATTGGGGTTGAAGATCCCTTTAGTAACAGAAGAGATCCAACCGGATATAGCGATATTAGACACTGGACTAGTCATGAGTGTCCCACCAAAAATCACTGCCGATACGGGAATGGATGTGCTGACCCATGTGATTGAATCCTACGTTTCTACAGAAGCAAATGGGGTAGCAGATGCCTTATGTGAGAAAGTGGTTGCTTTAGTTTTCGAATATTTAGAGCGAGCCTACAAAAATGGGCAAGACAAAGAAGCAAGAGAGCAAATGCACTTAGCCTCTTGTATGGCAGGGATGGCGTTCAATTCAA
The DNA here is from genome assembly GCF_045371165.1 of Enterococcus pernyi. Taxonomy (NCBI): domain Bacteria; kingdom Bacillati; phylum Bacillota; class Bacilli; order Lactobacillales; family Enterococcaceae; genus Enterococcus; species Enterococcus pernyi. Next base: position 78,768 of record NZ_JBIQDM010000009.1, on the reverse strand, counting down.
CTTCATTAGGGTTGAATCATGGAATCGCTCATGCTGCTGGCGCTCGTTTACATGTGCCACATGGACGGATCAATGGGATCTTACTGCCAGAAGTGATTGCTTACAATAGTGGTTTAGAAAATGGTCAAGTGACTGAAATCAAAGTGGCTGAACGATATGCGGCATTAGCAAACTGCATAAGCAATACGCAAACGAAAAATCCTCGTTTAGGTGTGCAGAATTTGATTCGTATGATCAAACAGCTGCGAGAAAAATTAGAGATGCCAGCGACGTTGAGTGAATACGGCTTGTCTTCAAAAGAAGTATTAGTACAAGAAGAAGCAATTACCACCTCTTCCTTAGCAGATGGTTGCACGAGAACGAATCCTCGTAAGGCAGATGAAAAAGGCGTTAGAGCAATATTAAAAGCCATTTTATAAAGATTGACATCGTGAAAAGGTTAACATATAATGAATGAGCACAACGGAGTGCTTCAAAATTTAAGAGCAATGGGGCCCTTAATAACAAGCGTAAAGTGAACACTTTATGGCTTATTATTGAGGATTTTTTATTGCTTAAAATGAAGGAGCGAGTCTTGTTTGGAAGAAAAACAACGAATGATCCAAGAATACGTCCCAGGAAAACAAGTCACTTTAGCCCACATCATTGCGAGTCCCGACAAGGAAGTCTATACAAAATTAGGATTACCGGCAGGCACAAGCAATGCGTTAGGGATTTTGACGATCACGCCAAGTGAAGCCGCAATCATCGCTGTGGATATTGCAACGAAAAGTGGCGACATTACCATTGGTTTTATCGATCGTTTCTCTGGTTCAGTAGTTATTTCTGGCGACGTGAGTTCTGTTGAAGCAGCATTACATGCTGTATTGGATGGACTCAAACAGATTTTGCAATTCTCTGTGACGTGTGAAATTACAAGAACTTAGTTCGGGGGAGACAAAGCGTATTGAATATGAAGGGCAGAATTGTGATAGTAGACGATGAACCAATCACACGATTGGACACTCGAGATATTCTACTGGAAGCTGGTTATGAAGTTGTTGGGGAAGCCGCAGATGGATTTGAAGCAATCGAAGTTTGTAAAGAGAACAAGCCGGATCTCGTATTGATGGATATCCAAATGCCGATTTTAGATGGTCTAAAATCCGGTAAAAAAATCATCCAAGATCAGTTAGCAGGGAGTATCGTGTTTCTTTCTGCTTACAGTGATCATGAGAATACGGAGAAAGCGAAGAAATTAGGAGCAATCGGTTATCTGGTAAAACCATTAGATGCAAAATCATTGATCCCGACCATTGAAATGGGGATCGCTAGAGGAAAAGAAACCCAAAACTTGCTGCAGCAGATCGATAAACTACAGTTGAAATTGGAAGAACGAAAAGTTATAGAGAAGGCAAAAGGGATCTTAGCAAAAGAAAATAATATTTCTGAAGAAGAAGCTTATCAGATGTTGCGCGCATTAAGTATGAACAAACGCGCACGGATGAGTGACATCGCAGAATTGATTATTATGGATGATGAATAATGGAACGGATCAATACATTATGTCAGCGTTATACCAACTTAACCCAGTCAGATATCCAAGAGCTTTGTCGGACGAGTGCTTATTTAGCAGAGTCTAAGCATTATGAGATGGCAGATGTGTTCATCGATGTTTTTAATGAAATGACGAAAGAAGCATTAGTTGTCTATCACAAAAAGCCAAAATATATTCCCTCATTATATAAACATGAAGTTGTCGGAAAAGAAGCGTTATTAAAAAATGAACCTGGCGTTTTACGGACCATGGAAACAAGCTTGAATAGCATTGGTTTGTTAGCAGTTACGCAAGAGAATCGCTTGATCAAACAAAACATTTTTCCGATTCGTAATGAACAACGAACAATTGGTGTGATCATCGTAGAAGAGGGAGTCGAGCAACCGATTGGGGCAGTTGAACGACAAGAATTACAGTCAAACGAGCAAGGGACAATAGCAATCGAATCGACAGTTGATCCTCTAATCATGGACCAGTTAGCCGAAGCGGTCTTGATTTTTGATACGACCACAGGAAATTTGGTCTTAGCAAATCATCGGGCCAAAGAATTATACCGAAAACTAGGCTATCGCGAAATGATCAACGATTTACACTATGACAATCTCTCCCTTGATTATACAACGTTCGAATATGTTCTTTATCAGATGAACGATCAGACCGAAAATCGGTTGATCGAATTAGAGACAGCGTATTTAAATTATTACTTTAATATTCGAAAAGTTTGGATTGATGCAGGATCGAGAGTAGCAATGATTATTCAAGATAATACAGAAGTGAAAAAGAAAGAAGATGAAATCGTCTCAAAATCGGTGGCGATCCGCGAGATCCATCACCGTGTCAAAAATAATTTACAGTCCGTCGTTTCGTTATTGAGGATCCAAGCACGCCGTACCACTAGCAAAGAGGCTAGTAAAGTACTAAAAGAAAGTGTGAACCGGATCATGGCGATCGCGATGACACATGAATTATTGTCGAAGCAAGTGGAAGATAATGTTTCCTTGCGACAAATGCTTGAGGCAGTGATGTACAATTTCCGGCATATTTTCAATCCGGAGAAAGTGCGATTGAATCTAACCGTTGATCCGACGATCACTGTTTCTAGCGATCAAATGGTTTCCATTTCCTTAGTCGTTAACGAATTACTCCAAAATATCTTTGATCATGCCTTTGAGGCAGATCAAAATGGCGTAGTTGAAGTCAGCGGGGAAATCGAAAATAGAGTCATTACGATCACTGTCACAGATAATGGCAATGGCTACGATATCAACCGAAACAAAGAGACCAGTTTAGGTTTGATGATCGTGAATAGCTATATCAAAGATAAGCTAAAAGGAAAAGTAAAAATTGAATCATCCAATAAAGGAACAAAAACTTGTTTCTATTTTGAACAGAACACCAAAGATGTTGTTCGGTGAAAAAGCAACGATGCTTAAAGATGCGTAGAAGAGATTCTAGGCTGTCTTTAAGCATTTTTTGTTTGCAGAAAGGAGAAAAAAGATGGCAAAAGAAAAAATTCTTACTGTAGGGATCGATTTAGGTACCTCGACGACTCAGCTTGTTTTATCTGAGTTGACGATCGAAAATTTCGCCTCTGCGTTTTCTGTTCCTCGGATCACGATCTCAGATAAGGAAGTGATCTACCGTAGTGAAATCATCTTCACTCCTTTGATCAATCAGACAATGATTGATGATGAAGCAATCAAAGCGTTTGTTTCCCGACAATATCACCAAGCAGGGATAGAAAAGCAGCAAATCCAAATGGGTGCGGTGATCATCACCGGTGAAACAGCTCGTAAAGCCAATGCGAGCAAAGTATTACAAGCACTGAGTGGCTTTGCTGGAGATTTCGTGGTCGCGACAGCTGGCCCAGATCTTGAAAGTATCATTGCCGGAAAAGGGGCAGGCGCGCAAGAGTATTCGACAAAGCGTCATGCTTCGGTCGTCAACATCGATATCGGCGGCGGCACGAGTAATTTAGTCGTCTTCACCGATGGGGAAATCGATGATACCGCCTGTTTTGATATCGGTGGTCGGTTGATCAAGGTCGACCAAGCAGGGAATATTTCGTATATTTCACCAAAGATCACAGAAATGGTCGAGCAGTTGAGATTACCCTTGAAAGTTGGAACAAAAGCTTCTGTTACTGCCATCCAACCAGTGATCGATGAGTTAGTAAAAGTTTTGGCGAATAGTGTGGGTATCGGAGAACGAAGTCCCTTTTATGAGTTATTCATTACGAACCGAGGATTACGGCTAGATGGCGAACTACCAATCGTCACTTTTTCTGGTGGCGTAGCGGATTGCTTGATCGAAGAAGTGACAGATATATTCAAGTATGGGGATATCGGTCTGTTATTAGGTACGGCTTTACGAAAATCGCAAATTTTTGTTGAAAAAGAAGTCTTACAAAGTAATGAAACGATTCGGGCAACGGTGGTCGGTGCAGGTTCCCATACCGCTGATATTAGTGGCAGTACGATCGCTTATCATGAGCAGATCCTGCCAATCAAAAATATTCCGATCTTGAAAGTTTCCCAAGAAGATGAGTCCTTGCCTGCGGAAGCAATGGGTGAGCGAATCAATGAAAAGCTGGCTTGGCATCGTTTGGAAGAAACACCGCAAATCGCTTTAGCGATGAAGGGGCTCGTGAATCCGACATTCGCAGACGTCCAACGATATGGGGAAGGCATCGTTCGGGGGTTATCTGCCTTGATCAATGAAAATATCCCACTAGTCATCATGGTGGACGAGGACATGGCAAAAGCATTAGGTCATGCATTATATGCGTATTTACCGGGGAATTATCCGTTCATCTGCATTGATTCCGTCAAAGTAGAAAATGGGGATTATATCGATATTGGTCAACCTGTTGCCGAAGGTGCAGTGTTACCGGTAGTTGTCAAAACATTAGTATTTAATTAAGGGAGCGACAAGAAAAATGATTTTAAAAACAAAATTATTTGGCAAAACCTATCAATTTTCTTCAGTCAAAGAAGTATTGGCTAAAGCAAATGAAGAAAAATCAGGAGATAAATTAGCGGGTGTGGCAGCAACTTCTGCGGAAGAACGAGTGGCAGCCAAAGTCGTGCTATCTCATCTGACTTTAAATGATTTATTCAACAATCCAGTGGTTGATTATGAGGAAGATGAAGTCACACGTATCATCATCGACCAAGTCAACATGCGTATTTTCGGCATGATCAAACATTGGACAGTTGCCGAATTAAGAGAATATATCCTTTCAGACAAAACAGGAGATTTTGAAATCAAATATATCTCTCGTGGATTGACTGCGGAAATGATTGCGGCAGTCTGCAAATTGATGTCAAATATGGACTTGATCGTAGGCGCAAAAAAAATCCACATTGAAAAAACAGCCAACACAACAATCGGTCGCGCAGGTACTTTCTCCAATCGTCTACAACCAAATCATCCAACAGATGACGTAGACGGAATCATGGCTTCTGTAATGGAAGGATTATCGTACGGGGCCGGCGATGCACTGATCGGATTGAATCCAGTGGATGATTCGACAGAAAGCGTGAAACGTTGTTTAGATAAATTTGAAGAATTTCGTAGCGAATGGGAGATTCCAACACAAACCTGTGTCTTGGCTCACGTGACGACCCAGATGGAAGCCATGCGTCAAGGCGCACCGACTGGTTTAGTTTTCCAATCCATTGCTGGATCAGAAAAAGGAAACACTGCGTTTGGTTTGAATGCGGATATGTTAGCTGAAGCGCAAGCATTAGCATTGAGCAATGGCCAAGCAGCTGGACCGAACGTGATGTATTTTGAAACTGGTCAAGGTTCTGAGTTATCATCTGAAGCTCATTTTGGTGCAGACCAAGTAACGATGGAAGCACGTTGCTATGGATTAGCGAAGAAATTTGATCCATTCCTTGTGAATACTGTTGTCGGCTTTATTGGACCAGAATACTTGTATGATTCAAAACAAGTCATTCGTGCAGGCTTAGAAGATCACTTCATGGGTAAACTAACAGGTTTATCAATGGGTTGTGACGTATGTTATACAAACCACATGAAAGCAGATCAAAATGATATGGAAAACTTAGCTGTGTTACTAACATCAGCCGGGTGTACGTATATTATGGGGATTCCTCATGGGGATGATGTGATGTTGAACTACCAAACGACAGGTTTCCATGAAACAGCAACAGTCCGTGAATTGTTCGGTTTACGTCCAATTAAAGAATTTGAAGGTTGGATGGAGAAAATGGGCTTGATGGAAAATGGGAAATTAACAAGCCTAGCCGGCGATGCTTCAGTATTTATCAAATAAGTGGGGTGCAAGAAAAAAATGAACGAACAACAATTGAAAGAAATGATCACTTCCATGCTAAGTGAAATGGTAGCCGGTGAAAAAACAATAGAACAACCGAAAGCACCAGCCGCAACAACAAATACGATGACAACAACCATGCCAGTAGTAGAAGAAGGGATGATCGATGACATCACAGAGTTAGATCTGCGGAAACAGCTTTTGGTCAAAGATGCAAAAGACGAAACAGGATACTTGCGTATGAAGGCATTTACACCTGCTCGTATCGGAGTGGGACGTACAGGCACTCGCTATATGACTGATTCTACCTTACGTTTCCGTGCGGACCATGCAGCAGCACAAGATGCCGTATTCTCTGATGTTGATCCGCAATTGGTTGAGGAAATGGGCTTCATTTCAACACAAACGATTTGTAAAACAAAAGACGAATACTTGACTCGTCCAGATTTTGGTCGTCAATTTGACGAAGAAAATAGCACAAAAATCAAACAACAAACGACCGCAAAAGCCAAAGTACAGATCGTTGTTGGGGACGGATTAAGTTCTGCGGCTATCGGAGCAAATATCAAAGAAGTACTACCAGCAATCAAACAAGGCTTGAAAATGTATGGCTTAGATTTTGATCAAGTCGTATTCGTAAAATATTGTCGTGTACCATCAATGGATCAAATCGGCGAAATCACCGATGCAGAGGTCGTTTGTTTATTAGTTGGTGAACGTCCTGGGCTTGTAACAGCAGAATCGATGAGTGCGTATGTTGCTTACCGTCCAACTGTCGGAATGCCAGAAGCTCGTCGTACAGTGATCTCAAACATCCATAAAGGTGGGACACCAGCGGTCGAGGCCGGTGCATATATTGCGGAATTGATCAAGAAAATGTTAGATAAGAAAAAATCTGGTATTGAGTTGAAAGAAGCCGAATAGGAGGAGAAACATCAATGAAAAATGATCGTTTAGGCGCAAACGTCTTAAGTGTTCAAGTCATTCCTAATGTAGATGCTGCATTAGCGGAGCAATTTGGGTTGACACCAGGGATGCGCTCATTAGGTATCGTGACATCAGATTGTGATGATGTGACTTATGTGGCTTTAGATGAAGCAACAAAGGCAGCGGAAGTAGAAGTTGTTTATGCAAAAAGTATGTATGCAGGAGCGGCGAATGCCTCTACGAAACTTGCGGGTGAAGTGATTGGGATCATTGCTGGACCAAGTCCGGCTGAGATCACCAGTGGACTATCTGTCGTGACACAAGTCATTGAACAAGAAGCAAGCTTTATCAGTGCAAATGACGATGACAGCATCGTGTACTTTGCCCATGTGGTTTCTCGTTCTGGAAGATACTTATCAAAAGAAGCGAACATTCGTGAAGGCGAAGCAATTGCTTACTTGATCGCGCCACCTTTAGAAGCGATGGTTGCACTAGATGCAGCATTGAAAGCGGCGGATGTTGAAATCTGCAGTTTCTTTGGACCACCATCTGAAACAAACTTTGGTGGGGCGCTTTTAACGGGTAGTCAATCAGCATGTAAAGCAGCTTGTACAGCTTTTGAACAGGTCGTTCAACGGATTGCAGAAAATCCGTTGAGCTACTAAGGGAGTGTCACGAATGAATGCGATTGGAATGATCGAAGTTCGCGGATTTTTAGGCGCTGTCAGTGTCAGCGATGCTGCGTTGAAATCCGCAGATGTGACCTTGTTGAATGCGGAGATCATCAAAGGTGGACTAACCACTGTCCAACTAAGTGGTGATGTTGCTGCTGTGAATGCAGCAGTCGATGCAGGGGTCGTCGTAGCGAAGGCGTTGAACTGTCTGATCTCACATCATGTGATTTCACGGGTGGATGAACAGACGCACATCCTTTTTCAACAACCGAAAACAGAAGAACCAGCCGAGCCGACGAAAGTCGAAACGAAGGTTGAAGCCACCCAGATCAGTGAAACAAACGATCGTCGTGCGGAGTTACAAGCAAAACGTGTCGCAGAGCTACGAAAAGAAGCTTACAAATTGAATGTGAAACATTTAAAACCATCAGAAATCAAATCTGCAAGCAAACAATCATTAGTAGAGGCGATCATGGCAGAAATTAAAGGAGTGACCCATCGTGGATAAAGATTTACGCTCGATCCAAGAAACCCGTGATTTGATCGAAGCTGCAAAAAAGGCGCAAAAAGTATTAGAAACATTTTCGCAAACGCAGATTGATCAAATCGTCAAAGCCGTTTCAGACGCTACATTTGCACAACGTGAACGTCTAGCGAAAATGGCGAATGAAGAAACTGGCTTCGGCATCTATGAAGACAAAATCATCAAAAATGCTTTTGCTTCAAAAATCGTTTATGAAGAATTCAAACATACGAAAACAGTGGGTGTCATCAATGAAGACCCACAGAAAAAGGTAACGGAGATTGCCGTACCTGTTGGCGTAGTTGCTGGGTTGATCCCATCGACAAACCCAACTTCAACAGTGATCTACAAAGCATTGATCGCATTGAAAGCTGCGAATAGTATCGTCTTCTCCCCACATCCAAACGCATTACAATCGATCCAAGCGACAGTGGAGATCATTCGTTCAGCGATCGAATCTGCGGATGGACCAAAAGAGAGTGTTTCAGTGATCACGACACCAACGATGCAAGCAACAAAAGAATTGATGACCCACAAAGATACAAACTTGATCTTAGCCACTGGTGGCAATGCGATGGTCAAAGCTGCGTATTCTTCAGGAACACCGGCGATCGGCGTAGGCCCAGGCAATGGTCCAGCATATATTGAACGTAGCGCATTGATCCCAATGGCGGTGAAACGGATCATGGATTCTAAAACATTTGATAATGGAACGATCTGTGCATCAGAACAGTCGATCATCGTGGAAAAAGTCAATCGTGAAGCAGTCAAAGCTGAATTGATCAAACAAGGTGCTTACTTCTTGAGTCCAGACGAAGCAGATAAATTGTCTCGCTTTATCTTACGACCTAACGGCACGATGAACCCACAAATCGTTGGACGTTCGGTTCGTCATATCGCTTCATTAGTTGGGTTGAATATTCCATTTGATCGTCGTCTGATCGTGGCAGAAGAAAGCAACGTTGGCATCAAGTATCCATTCTCAAGAGAAAAATTAGCACCGATCATTGCTTTTTACACGGTAGAAAACTGGCAAGAAGCTTGTGATCTATCGGTAGAAATCTTAAAAGGTGAAGGTGCAGGACACACAATGTGTATCCATACTGAAAACAAAGAAGTCGTCCGTGAATTTGGCTTAAGAAAACCAGTTTCTCGTCTGTTGATCAACACCGCAGGTTCATTAGGCGGAATCGGGGCTTCAACTGGCTTAGTTCCAGCGTTGACACTAGGGTGTGGCGCCGTTGGTGGAAGTTCTACATCTGACAATATCGGAGTAGAAAACCTATTCAATGTTCGTCGTGTCGCTTACGGTGTCACTGATCTAGCGGACATCCGTCAAGAATTTGGCGCTGGCGCTCAAATGCCAGTCCAAGAAACAAACAACCAAGGGGGCAACAAAGATGAGTTGATCGATACACTCGTTGCCCAAGTATTAGCTCGATTACAATAATATGTAATATATATTAATTGAAAACACACACAATAGGAGGAAATTATAATGTCAAGTACAAACGCTTTAGGAATGATCGAAACTCGTGGATTAGTAGGTGCTGTTGAAGCAGCAGATGCAATGGTGAAAGCAGCAAACGTAACATTGATCGGCAAAGAACAAGTAGGTGGCGGCTTAGTAACAATCATGGTTCGTGGTGATGTTGGGGCTGTAAAAGCAGCAACAGATGCAGGTGCAGCAGCAGCTGAACGTGTTGGCGAATTATTATCTGTACACGTGATCCCACGTCCTCACACTGAAGTAGATGCGATTTTACCAAAAGAGGCTGAATAATCATCGTTATAGACATCTAAAATGAAACAAGAGGTTGTGACAGAAGGGTTCAGCTCCGAGAAATAAGGGCGAAAAGCCGAAAATATTTTCTCATATTTTTGGCTTTTCGCCCTTATTTTTGAAGGAGTTGCTTCTGGAATGCCGTTTATCTATGTTGTGGAAGTAAAGTGGATATTATTGTTATAGGCTTGTTTCCAAGACGAGATCAATGCTTGGAAATAATCCATTGGAGAAAGGAGAGCGTCCTATGAGTGTGATTACAGAAGACCAGTTACGGCACATGTTTCGGAAAAAAGAAATACAAACAGGAATCACTTTCGTTGTGCCAAAGGATTGTCTTTTGACTCCCGCAGCTTCTAGCTATTTACGTGAGCATCATATTCCGCTTATGCGAGAAAACCTCGTTTCTTCTCCAATGGAGAAACCTAAGCAACCTATGTTTGAACAAGAATCGTTGATGCCCAGTGTGCGACGAAAAATCTGTTTAGAAATAAAAAAACTGAAAAATCTACTCTTCTTTCATTTATTGGAAGAAAACGATATTTATGCCGAAGGTTGGTTGTATTTAGAGTATCAGCAAGATTGGTTAGTAAGCTTTAGTCGATTGGATGGGGAAAAGCTCTCAACTCATCCAAAACGACTTTCAGGAATGATGTATCGTTCCTCCTTGCAAAAAAGAACCTTGCGCTATTCAATCAATGAGATCGAGTATCAAATAGAGAAAATCAGTCAATTGTTAGAAGAATTTCCGACAGATTTAGCTATTTTTATGTTATGGGCAGAAGAATTGCAACGTATGATTCAACTGCCGAAAAATGAGTAGGAGATGAACCGATTGGATCATTTAAATGAAATTATCAATGAAGTGGTACAACGTATCCAGTCACAACAACATTCTTTCGAAGTAGAAGCTTCAGGAAGACACGTGCATTTGAGTCGCAAAGATATCGACGCATTATTTGGTCCAGGATACCAATTGACCAAAGTAAAAGAATTGTCCCAACCAGGTCAGTATGTCTGCAAAGAGCGGATCACTGTCGCAGGTCCCAAAGGCTTATTCCAAAATGTGGTTATTTTAGGCCCAGAACGTGCGGAGTCACAAGTCGAAGTTTCGATGACGGATACACGTATTTTAGGCAGTCGCGTGCCTGTCAGAGAAAGCGGCAAAATCGAAGGAACACCAAGTGTGGTCTTGATGAACGGTGAATCAGCTGTTCAATTAGATAAAGGGTTGATCGTGGCAAAGCGCCATGTCCATATGACGCCAGAAGATGCAAACAAAAACCAAGTAGTGAATGGTCAAACGGTGAAAGTACGTGTGGAAGCAAGTCGTCCGCTGATCTTTGATGATGTGGTTGTCCGTGTCAGTCCAGATTTTGCGACGTATATGCACATTGATTACGATGAAGCAAATGCGTGTGGCTTGAACAAAGGAGATCGTGGTTACATTTGTAAATAGGGAGGGGATTTCGTGAAGGTAACGGAGATTGAAAAAGTCATTCAGCAAGTCACCGAAATGCTGATGAACCGATTGCCCGCAGCTGACTATCAGTTAGCATGGATGGACGAAAAAGCAAGTTATCCTACAACGTTATTCGCTGAACGATCGATGGTCGATTGGATAGAAACGCAAGATCCAACGAAAAGCGATGGCTTAGTCGTCCAACATGTCAGTTTTCCTCAATTGGCCGCGATTGCTCAGTTGCTACCGATTGATCGTAAAACGGCGAGTATCCTTTCTTTTTTGTTCGCAGGAAAGCCTGTCTTGGTTCTGCAAACAGAGTCAGTGAACAGTCCAAACAAAATGAAGTACCACCTGAAAAAGAAAATCACTGAATCAACAGTGCAATGCCAACGTTATGGGATGTATTTTTTCGAAGAAGAAAATGCAAGCTATGACTCATTTTTAGCGGCTTGCCGAAAAAAGGTGTTAGCAAATGAGTTGCCAAAGCGAAAGTATATCACAGAGAAGCAATTGATCCAGCGACTACAACAAACAAATGGAATAGATTTAATGAATCAGGAACGGTTGACACCTTTAGCAGAGGAGTATGCGCTAAGAAATCGTTTATTCAAATGAGGAGGGATCACAGATGCTATTAGGTGAAGTGACTGGAAGTCTATGGTCGACCAGAAAAGATGAAAAACTAAATGGTTGGAAACTACTGATGGTCGATGTACTAGACGAGAAAGAAACAAAAATCGGATTTATTGTCGCAGCAGACAATGCCGGTGCCGGAGTTGGTGACAAGGTATTGATCAGCAAAGGACAAGCAGCCAGAATTTCAGCTGGTGATCCAGATACACCCATTGATGCAATGATTGTCGGTGTGATTGATTCAATTGAAGAATAAAGGAGATTTACGATGAGTATCAATGAAATCATTATGTATATCATGGTTCTTTTTATGGTTATCGGCGGGATCGATAAATGTATCGGGAACAAATTAGGTTTAGGGGAACAATTTGAAGAAGGCTTGATGGCGATGGGTTCATTAGCTTTGTCAATGGTCGGGATCATCACATTAGCACCTGTTCTTGCAACAGTTCTTAGCCCAATCGTTGTACCTGTGTATGAATTCTTAGGTGCGGATCCTTCGATGTTTGCGACGACTTTGTTAGCAAACGATATGGGTGGCTTCGCCTTAGCACAACAAATGGCACATGATCCACAAGCTGGCTTGTTTGCCGGTGCGATTCTAGGTGCAATGATGGGCCCAACATTAGTTTTCACGATTCCCGTTGCCTTAGGGATCATTGAAAAAGAAGATCAACAATACTTAGCAACAGGTGTGCTGAGCGGGATCATTACGATTCCATTAGGTTTGTTAGCAGGTGGCTTAGTCGCTGGTATGCCAATGAGTATGATCTTACCAAACTTATTGCCGATCGTGATCGTGGCTGCTTTGATCATCGTTGGTCTATGGTTAGCGCCACAAGGGATGATCAAAGGATTCAATGTCTTTGGTAAAGGTGTAGTAATCGTCGCAATTGCTGGCTTGGTCATTGGTGCAATCCAACAATTAGTTGACATCACATTGATTCCAGGAATTGCTCCGGTGACAGAAGGTATCGAAGTAGTGGGTGACATTGCGTTGACATTGGCTGGCGCATTCTGTTTAGTAGCTGTCATCACACGAGTGTTCAACAAACCATTGATGAAATTAGGAAAAGTTTTAGGTATGAATGAAATTGCAGCTGCCGGCATGGTGGCTACTTTAGCAAACAATATCCCAATGTTCCAAATGTTAAAAGATATGGACCGTCGTGGAAAAATCATCAATGTAGCATTTGCAGTTTCTGCTTCATTTATTTTAGGTGATCATTTAGGCTTTACTGCGGGCGTGGCGAAAGAAATGATTTTCCCGATGATGGTTGGAAAAATCGTTGGTGGGATCACTGCAATCTTTGTCGCAGTATTCATGGCCAATCGTTTATTAGGAAAAGAAAAAGAAGTAACCGTAAGTGAGCAAACAACAACGAAAGAGCAAACGATCGTAGAATAGGAGCGTGGCGAAAATGGCAGAATTAGATCGTCAAATGATCGAAAACTTAGTACGACAATTAGTGATGGAAAAATTGATGCCGGCAAAACAGGTCGATCCTAGTGGTGTTGCTTCCATTAGACTAGCAGAAATGACTGTTTCTGAGGAAGATCGCCTTGATACAGGTAACCCTGCTGACCGTGTGTATACAAAAGATCTTTTTTCATTACAAGAAAGCCCACGTCTAGGTTGTGGCATTATGGAAATGACCGATACGACTTTTGATTGGACGTTAGAATATGATGAAATCGATTATGTGATTTCTGGTCAGTTAGATGTATTGATCGATGGACGAAAAGTCTCTGCAAAAGCTGGCGAATTGATCTTGATCCCGAAAAGTACGAGTATCCAGTTCTCAGTAACTGGTGAAGCACGCTTTATCTATGTCACTTATCCAGCCGATTGGCAATCGCAATAAACAAAGTATTTCGGAAGTACCGGTTATTTGGTTTTATGGCTGGTCGGGCTTCATGATCTCAGGTAACAATGAATAGGTGCAAATAATCAATTTAAGTGAGTGGCTATTTTTTATTTCAAGTATCGTTACATGAGAGTGCGGAAGAAGGTCTAGAATGCACTAAAGCCGAATAACCGGTGCTTCTGAATAGTTTAGGTTTAATGAGTCAAGTGGCATGTTTTGAAGCGGCAGTATTTTTTGTCGCATAAATGATCTGAAAAGTGAAGTGGTAAATTCTGTTGATTCAGGATTTACCGCTTTTTTGTTGCTTTTCCCAATAGCATCATTCCTTAGAATTTTCTTGTTTTATGTTATTGTAAGAGAAAGAACAAACAAGAAAGGAAGAAATCGGATGAAAAAAGCGTTGTTGATCGTTAACCCTAGTTCTGGAGGAGAAAAAGCAAAAGAATATGAAGAAATGGCAGAAAATAAATTGCGTACCATTTTTGAGGAAGTCCAAGTCTTGCACACTGAAAAAAGTGGCGATGCAACAAATTTTGCTCGTGAAGGGGCGTTGGAAAAAGTCGATAGTGTCTTTGCGATGGGCGGTGATGGAACAGTCAATGAGGCAATCAGCGGTCTCGCAGAGCAAGAGGAACGACCAAATTTTGGCTTCTTTCCTTTAGGAACGGTCAATGATCTAGCCCGAGCATTGAATATGCCGATTGATCCAGAAGAAGCCATCCAACAATTCTCGATCGACCACACGAAACCGTTAGATATCGGGAAAATCAATGATCAATACTTTATGAACGTCGTTGCCATTGGAACGATTCCAGAAGCGATCAATGACGTTGATCCTGAAAAGAAAACCAAACTAGGAAAGATGGCTTATTTTATTTCTGGCTTCAAACAACTGACGAATACCCAATCCTATACGTTCCGTGTGGAAGCTGATGGCGTAGAGGAAGAAATCGAAAGTAGCACACTGCTGATTGGTTTGACAAACTCAGTCGGTGGTTTTGAGACGCTCTTACCAGAGGCAGAAATCAATGATGGCAAGCTTCATTTTGTATATTTAAAAGACCGCTCATTTTTTGATACCTTAAAAGCAGTGCCTGATTTGATCAAAGGGGTCGATGCGACAACGGAGAATCTTGCGTATCAGACCGCAGAAAAACTAGTGATTTCTTTAGTGGACGAAGAAGAACTGGCAACAAATATCGATGGAGATGAAGGAACAAAACTTCCAGTAACGATCGAAGTATTACCGTCTCATCTATCCGTTTATTGTTAGAATCAAATTAAACAAAATCAACTAGACCAACTACCTAAAACCACGAATATGAAAGATAAAAATAGAAAAGGGTGACTCGATGATGAAACAAATCAACCGAGTCATCCTTTATTTTTTGCGTTTTTTTGTAAACATTGGATGAATTTGTTAAGAGGATTTTTTATGGTTTTCATTTATTTCAAAAAAAGACGCAGATGTACCAAGGTGTTGGTTGATCAAAGAAAAGAACCCTTGTTTTACAAATGATTTACAATCTTCATCTACTCCTATCGCGAAGTCCATTAGAAATTTACATTGAGTCCATAAAATGGAAGATGTACCAAATAAAAAACAAGGGAGCTTACCACACATGTTTTGGAATAAAAGACAATTGAAACTTATTAGTGCGATGTTTTTCATGACCGGTTTATTTTTATTAGCTGGGTGTAATTCTAATGCTCAAGCGGATGGCGAAAGTCAACATTCTTCTGAGCCAATCAAGATTGCTTTTTATCCCAATGAATCAGCAAGTGAATTTGAACAATCAAGAAATGAAATCCAATCGATCGTATCAGAAGCAACAGGTAGAGACGTCGAAATCGTCATAAGTACGGACTATAATATCGTGATCGAATCCATTGCCAACGGACAAGTAGATTTGGCATATATGGGGCCCGATGGCTATATTGAAGCAAATAGAAAAAACGAAAATGTTCAAGCGATTTTAACAAATTCGGGTGCAAGTGGCACTCTGGAAGATGCCGTCTATTACAGTTTTATTGTCGTCAATGAAGAAGATACAGCGGAGTATCAAGAGGGTGATGCCTATACGTTGGAACCGATCGAAGGCAAAGCGTTTTCCTTTGTCTCTAATTCTTCGACTTCTGGGTTTAGAGTACCAAGTCAAGCAATCGTTGATCAGTTTGGACTTGGTAGTTCGGATGAATTGATCATCGATGGCGATTTCTTCAACAAAGTACTTTTCGGAGGTTCCCATCAAGGCTCTGCCGTCAACTTGCTTAAGGGAGATGCGGATGCAGCAGCATTTATGAACATGGCTCAATATTTTGATGTCGTGGAGGGGGAAGAAAACAAAGCTGGTGTCGTTTACCAAGTAAAAGCTGATGCAGAGGCACCATTTGATACAGTCAGAGGCGAAAAAGTCCGTGTGATCCATTCGATCCCAGTGTTAAATGGACCATTTGTTGTCAACAAAGATAATCTGGATGAAGAAACAGTCGATAAAATCACTCAAGCCATGATGAGTGAAGAAGTGACGAATAATGAAGCGATCTTTTCACCAAAAGACTCAGAATCTGTGGGTCTATATCAGAAAGAAGCCGATGAACAATTTGTAGAAGTCACTGATAGTTTCTATGACCCACTTCGCTCGAAGTAGAAAGGACGAGCCATGCTATTACAAGTAGACTCGATTTCAAAAACCTATAGTAACGGGAAACAAGCGTTAAAGGACATTTCCTTTCAACTAGAAAAAGGAGAATTTGTTTCGATCATCGGACCATCTGGGGCAGGAAAATCCACGATTCTACGTTGTATCAATCAGTTGATTTCTGCCAATGAAGGGGCTGTCTTCTTTGAAGATGAGGACATGCAACGTCTAAAGAAGAAGTCTTTGCGCTTAAAAAGAAGAAGAATCGGTATGATTTTCCAGCATTATAATTTAGTCAGTCGCCTCACAGCTGTTGAGAATGTCCTTCACGGTAGACTTGGATACAAGTCTGCCGTGAAAGGCTCGATTGGTGTCTACAATGAAGAGGAAAAACAGGAAGCCTTCGATTTGTTAGAAAAAGTCGGATTATCAGAGTTTGCTTACACACGTTGTGATGAATTGAGTGGTGGACAAAAACAACGTGTCGGGATTGCTCGAGCGTTGATGCAACGTCCTGCGTTGATCTTATGTGACGAACCGATTGCATCTTTAGACCCCAAATCTTCGAAAGTCGTTATGGATTACTTACGGCAAGTGACGAAAGAATTAGATATCGCTTGTCTAGTGAATCTTCACCAAGTAGAGGTTGCGATCGATTATTCCGATCGGATCATTGGCGTAAACAGTGGCAATGTCGTGTTCTCTGGGAACCCAGATGAACTGACAACAAATCAAATCAATCAGATTTATCAGTCTGATGAATTGTTAGTATAGGGAGGGCTTGGATGGATAAAAAACTGAATCAAGATCTCTTTCGTAAAAAGAAGCAGTTTTTATTTGTGACACTCTTTAGCTTTGTTGTCGTGTACGTTGCCTTTTCACAATTTGTTGGCTTTCAATTTGGTGCAGCTATTGCGGCGATTCCCCAGAGTTTTGTCTGGTTGTTCACCAATTTTATCCCAACGGAAAATTCGATCCAATCCTTGCCATTGATCTTATCTAAATTACTTGAGACGGTTTTGTTGTCGATCACAGCAACGATGACTGCCACAGTATTTTCATTGATCACGGCAATCATTGGTTCAGAGACAACTGGCCTGAATAAGGGAACAAAAACAGTGGCACGGGTCTTTGCTAGTTTTTTTAGAAATATCCCGATCGTGGTTTGGGCAATGGTCCTACTGTTGAGTTTCAAACAAAATGAATTTACTGGTTATTTAGCCATCACCTTTACAACGTACGGTTACTTGACACGCTCGTTTATGGAAACGATCGATGAAGTGGCAGGAAGTATCACAGAAGCGATGACGGCGACTGGTGCTTCTTACTTTGCGATCATTTTTCAAGGCGTCTTACCGATGGTCTTTGGTCAGCTGATCAGTTGGATATTGTTCATGATCGAAAACAACATCCGTGATGCAACATTGGTCGGCATATTGACCGGAACGGGGATCGGTTTTCTATTTGACCTCTATTATAAGAAATTTCGCTACGATATGGCAGGAATGGTCATCTTGACGATCGTTGTCATCGTGATCGCACTGGAACTTTCGTCCAATAAAATTAGGAGGATGATTCATTGATATGGTCCAACGACAAAGTGAACTTGAATTAGCGGTGACAGAAACCGTCTTAGCCCAACCGACAAAAATCAGACGAAATGCTAAAAAGAAAATCCGTATTCGCGTGTGGAAAACCTATCGGATCGTCCCTTGGGTCTTGTTTACGCTACTGACTAGTATATCGATCTACACCTTACTCACGATGGATTATGGCGAGGTTGTATTGCTGGATGCGACGCGACAATTTTTTACAGACTTGCAACGGATTTTTCTCCAGCCAAGACTCTCTGGACGTTTTTCTTTTGAGACATTGCTCCAAGCTTTAGGTATGACGGTAGGTTTGGCGGTGATCACCACATTGCTTGGAGGTGTGACAGCCTTCTTGATGGCGTTATTTACAGCAAGAAATATCAGCCATTCAGGCCCATCAAACGCGATCCGAACAGTGATGTCCTTCATCCGTGCGGTGCCAACGATCTTGTGGGTCATGATTTTCTCGATCTTGATTGGATTGGGTGCGAATGCGGCAATCATTGGCATGTCTTTTCACACGATTGCTTACCTCACAAAGGTCTTTTCTGAGAGTATTGAAGAAATCGATTCTGGTGTGATCGAAGCATTGCGTGCATGTGGGGCAAGTTGGTGGCAGGTGGTGTTCCAAGCAATTTTACCTTCTTGTATGACCGCTTTGCTTTCTTGGTTGTTCATTCGTTTTGAGATCAACTTTACTAATGCGATTGCCGTAGGTGCCGCCGCAGGAGCGGGTGGTTTAGGGTTCCAACTTGCGATGACAAGTAGTTTTTATTTTGATTTTCATGAGATCGGCGTATTAGTGTATATGATTTTAGCAGTAGTTGCGATCTTAGAAGTCGTGGCGATCAGACTACGAAAAAAATATATCATTCACGCTTGATTGAGATGAAATTGACTGGAAAAAAGGAGAGGAGAACGTCGAGTGAAAGCAGATTTGCATGTCCATAGTTACTTTTCAGATGGTAGCAGTTCACCAGAAGAACTACTCAAATTAGCATTGAATCATCACATGAATATCCTGTCCGTCGTAGATCAAGATACCTCGGCGGGATTAGCTCACATAAGACAGGTCTTCGCTCCTTCCCCAATCAATTTTATTGAAGGCATCGAAGTGACCGCTTATGATTTCAAACGCCGGCAACAGGTACATATCTTGGGGTATAATTTACTGAATTATCAGTATATCGAACAGTTATGTGAACCGTTGCGTGCGGCGCGAACAAGAAATACCTTACGTCAGTTGAGACGTATCCAAACTGAAGGATTTCGTATCAAAGAAGAGCAAGTAAGACAGTTTGCGAAACAGGCGACCGCTCTTTACAAACAACACATCATGTCTGCGTTGATCAAAGCAGGATACGATACATCGATTGATGGACATCTTTACCGTAAATTATTCAAATATAATGATTTTGGTCAAGAAGAGGCAGAGATGATCGATGTCTACGAAGTGATCCAAGCAATCAAGATCGGCGGCGGGATGTCCGTCGTTGCCCATCCGGGAAAGCTCGACAGTTTCGAGTTGATCCCTGAACTGGCTTCGTTTGGTATTGATGGTATCGAAAAATATCATCCAGAACATAGTTTGAAAGATCAACGAAAAGTACAGGAATTAGTTGATCGTTTCAATATCCACTGTTTTGGAGGATCTGATTTTAAAGGGAAGAACGGGCCAGATTATTTTGGTGAGTGTGCCATGGCTAATGTTCGTGAATTTCCTGACGAGTTATTACTCGATGCACATATGAAAGCCAACTAAATTTTTTTCTTTTTTATCCTATATTTTATTTAGCCCCCTGGCTGAAAAGACGGTCTTTCCATTCGTGCGATCATCCTTGCACGTGTTGAAAGACCGTTTTTTGTGTAGGTAAAAAGTATCTAGTACGCCATTACTGTCTAGAATGGAATAAACGGAGTTCAAGAAGGGGCACTTTAATAATAAGAGGGTACTTCTGTTCCCGCCGTTTATTCGGTTATAGGTGGGGGAGGTGAACGAATGTCCCATTCCCTGATCAGTGTGAACCGTTACTTCAAGACAGTGGTTTTTTTGTTTTCAAGTGTTGTCAATCTAACGCAGCAACAAATCGTTGCGTGATCTCTTGTGGGCGGGTAATGGCGCCCCCAACCACGATACCAGCTACACCTAACGCTTGGATTTCCTTGGCTTGTTGGGGCGTGTGGATCTTTCCTTCTGCAATCACGCACACATCTGCTTCAAGAAGGCGTTTGATCAACTGCACATCAGGCCCTTCTGTTTCTTCACTTTCTTCGGTATAGCCGCTTAATGTCGTTCCGACAAAATCGATCCCGGCTTTATAAGCATTGATTCCTTCTTCAAAGGTCGCAATATCTGCCATGAATAATTGATGAGGATATTTCGTTTTGATTTGTTCAATGAATGCGTTGATCGATAAGCCATCGTGTCGTTTACGCAGGGTACAATCAAGTGCAATCACTTCTACGCCAGTGGCGACTAATTCATCCACTTCTTTCATCGTTGCAGTGATAAACGGTTTTTCAGGTGGATAGTCCCGTTTGATGATACCGATCATCGGTAAATCAACTTTCTCTTTGATCTCTAAAATATCTCTGACTGAATTTGCCCGAATACCGACTGCGCCAGCTTTCTTTGCAGCTAGTGCAAAATAAGGCATCAAGCCACCTTCTTCTGAATAAAAAACTTCGCCAGGTAATGCTTGGCAAGAAACGATCAATCCATGACTGATTTGTTCTAAAAATTCTTGTTTGTCCATTTGTCAAAAACTCCAATCTGAAAACAATAGTAAGCAATTTCTACCAAGAAATATAGCATCCGCTTTCATGCGTGTAAAGAGAAAGGGCTTTATTCACAGCACCTTCCATTGGAAAAATCATTCGTTTACAAAAGAAGGATCAAAATTTTTTCGCATATACTGAAAAAGTTCTTGATTTTTTCTTGGATTTTGGATATGATTTTAACAATTTAGGGTGATTTAAAGAAAAGGGGAAGAAAAATGACGAAGTATCAACGAAAGGTATTATTATCAACATCGGCGGGTATTGCTTTAGAAAATATGGATATTATGTTTTTAGCTTTTTCATTATCTTCAATGATCGCAACTTTTAATATTAGTGGAACGCAAGCAGGGTTGATTGCAACGATCACTAATTTAGGGATGCTCGTTGGAGGTATTTTTTTTGGATTGATGGCGGATAAATATGGGCGAGTCAAAGTATTTTCGCAAACCGTCATTTTATTCTCGATTGCTTCTTTACTCATGTATTTTGCTTCGAATATTTATCTTGTTTATCTGTTTCGTTTTATCGCAGGAATCGGCGCTGGCGGGGAATACGGCGCATGTATGTCTTTGATTTCTGAAAGCTTTTCAAAGAAACAAATTGGTCGTGCATCTTCTGTCGCTGCAATCGGTGCACAAGTTGGTGCAGCTTTGGCCGCCATCTTAGCAGCAGTGATCATTCCTTTGTTTGGCTGGAAAATGCTTTATGTCATCGGTGTCTTGCCGGTCTTGATGGTTTTGTTTATTCGAAGAGGGCTAAAAGAACCAGAGGCATTTGAAGAAACAAAAGAAACTGGGAAAAAGACAAAGCTTAGTCATTTGTTCCAAACGAAACACATGGCATGGCAAACGACAGGTCTTAGTCTGATGGTTACTGTACAGATTGCTGGTTATTTCGGCTTGATGAATTGGTTGCCTTCAATCATGCAAGCACAATTAGGTCTATCAGTATCGGGTTCCTCTTTATGGATGATCAGCACGATTTTGGGGATGTCATTAGGGATGATGACGTTTGGGATCATCATGGATAAAGTTGGTCCAACCCTCGCATTTGGTTTGTTTCTGATTTGCTCCTCTTTGTCTGTCTTTTTACTCGTACTTGCACACAGTCAATGGAGTTTAGTTGCTGCAGCAGTAGTCGTAGGTTACTTCATCAACGGAATGTATGGTGGTTATGGAGCGATCATCAGTAGTTTGTATCCAACAGAGATCCGTGCCACGGCGAATAACTTTATCATGAACCTAGGACGAGCAGTAGGTGGTTTTTCATCGATCGTGATCGGCTTTCTAATGGACCATTATAGTTTGACGGCTGTTATTCTATTTCTGAGTGGAATTTATTTAATCAGTTTACTCGTCTTGATGACTTTATCAGGCGTAAGAGATCTGAAAACAAGTTTACAACAATAGTAAATGGATCAAAGTGATATTCTAACATATGATTAAATTGAGGCTGTGACAGAAGCGTTTGTTCTAAGTTGGAGAAGACGAATGTCACAGCCCCAGTTTTACATAAAGCACCGACCAACCAATCCAAACGGTGAACTTAGCGTGGATGAGACGTAAATGAACCTTTTCTTTGATTTAAAACCGGCGATAAGATATTTCTTTTTTCTGAAAAATAGAACAGATTATTAAAATAAGTCTAAACTATTTTTTCGTTAAACATGGTATGATTAATGTAACTTGATTTAAAATTAGGAGAAGATCAATGGAAAAAAGCATGGAAAAAATCAATCAATTTAGAGATGATCGCAATTGGCGGCAATTTCATAATGAAAAAGATTTAGCAATTTCGATTTCTTTAGAAGCCTCAGAATTATTAGAGTTATTCCAATGGAAGCAACCAGAAGAAGTGACAACCACTCAGCTTGAACGAATCAAAGAAGAACTAGCAGATGTGTTGATATACTCTTATATGATGGCCGACAATCTAAATTTAGATATCGATACGATCATTGAAGAAAAATTAGAAAAAAACAATCAGAAATACCCAGTAGAAAAAAGTAAAAACAACAAAGAAAAATATACAGAATTATCATAGGAAGATAAGCGTGGAAGGTGGAAGATACATGAAAAAAAAAGGAAGAGTCAAAAAGTGGCTGGTCAATTTCCTATTGTTTCTACTATTATTAGTAGGATTAGCCTTGATCTTTAATGAACAGATCAAAGATTTTTTTGTTAAAAATACAGGAGATGCGTACGCTATCTCTAATGTGACTCGTGATGATATTGTCAAAAATAATCAAAAAGAGGCAAACTTTGACTTTGATTCAGTTGAATCAATGAGTTCAGAAGCGGTGTTAAGAGCCCAATTGAATCGACCAGATCTACCAGTCATTGGAAGTATCGCCGTCCCATCCGTCTCGATCAATTTGCCGATTTTTAGAGGGTTAGATAATGCAAACTTATTGTACGGTGCCGGAACGTTAGACCCAAATCAAGAAATGGGGAAAGGCAACTATGCCTTAGCAAGTCATCGTGCCAACAATCCGGAATTACTTTTTACTCCATTAGAAAATCTAAACTTAGGGGATAAAATCTATATCGTCGATTTGGAAAACGTCTACACGTATAAAGCGACATTCAAAGAAAAAGTCGACCCTTCAGCAACAGAATTATTGAACATCGAAGAAGGAAAAGAATTGATCACCTTGATCACTTGTGGTGATATGGATGCCATTACACGCCTAGTCGTCCAAGGAGAACTCGAAAGTATCACACCAATGAAAGAAGCCACCCAAGAAATGAAAAACGCCTTTGACATGCCAACGAGAACGTTTTAGAAGAGGTTGTGAGAAAAACGTTTTGATCTGAGCAGTAAGATAGAAAATTGAAAAATAGCTTCTCATATTTTACAATTTTTTAGCTTAGTGATGAAAATCAGTTTTTCGATCACCGTTTATTAGAGGTTGTGAAAAAGCCGTTCAGCTCCAAGTAATAAGGGTCTCCCTGAGAAAATAGTTTTCTATATTTTCTCAGGGAGACCCTTATTTCCGAAGAGGTTACTTCTGTTCCCGCCGTTTATTCGGTTATAGGTGGGGGAGGTGAACGAATGTCCCACTCCTTTTTTGTTACTCTCATCGCATGTATATTGGATTCAGTGTTACAAAATGCTAAAAGTTCTTCTCCTTTTGAAAAAATAAAAACCATGAAAAGGGTTGCATAACGAATGTAATAGTGATATAGTAAATGTAGTTAAACAACGGATTGTTACTGTTCGGCAGGCAAAACCAGAATTCAGCTAGTAATTACGGGCGGGTTCTAGGTTTTTTTATTTTTTAGTTGGGAGGTCGATGTAGATGGTCATAGAAAAAGTCTTGAATAATAATGTCGTCATTTCAAAAAATGAATTAGGCGAAGAAATCATCTGCATGGGAAAAGGTCTTGCTTTTCAAAAAAAATCAGGCGATACGATCTCTGAAGAATCGATCCAAAAAGAATTTGTGTTAAAAGATTCTTTTACTACGCATCAGTTCCAACAATTGATGGCAGATGTCCCATTAGAAGAGGTCGAGCTGGTGAAGCAGATCGTCGACCTTGCCGAAGAACAACTAAACATCCAATTATCGCCAAACATCTATTTGACACTGACCGATCATATCCATTATGCGATCAGTCGAGCAAAGGAAAACATCGAATTACCGAATCCTTTATTATTTGAAACAAAAAAGTTTTATCCTAAAGAATATCGAGCAGCCAAACAAGCCCTTCAACTTGTTGAAGAAAAGCTTGGTGTGACCTTACCAATGGATGAAGCAGGCTTCATAGCCTTTCATTTCGTCAATAGTGAACAAGGAAATGGCGACATGCAAGTAACGATGGCGGCAACGAAAATGGTGCGAGATATCCTAAGTATCATCAGTAAATTTTTCGGCATCGCCTTTGACGAAGATTCCTTGAATTATCAACGAATCATCACACATTTACAATTTTTCACACAACGATACTTAAAAGATGAAGCTTCGGATGAGAAAGATGAATTTCTTTATGCGCTTGTCCAAGGAAAATATCCAAAAGCGTTTCGCTGTGTGGAACGGATCAATGAATACCTGATACAAACACAACAAAAAGAGATGGGACCAGGGGAACAAATCTACCTGACGATCCACATCCAACGTGTAGTAACAGAAAAACAAACCCAATGATAAGGATTGTTACTGGATCAAGCAGGCAAAACCTAGATTGAAAATATGGACACGTCTCATCACGTGACCGTTTTTTCAATCTAGGTTTTTTATTTTTATCAAAAAGAAAGAAGGAAAGAATATGGATAATCAAGCAGTAGGACGGAGAGTCTGGGAAGCCGTAGGTGGAGAAAAAAATGTCAATAGTTTAGTGCATTGTGCGACAAGATTACGTTTCAAATTGAAAGATGAATCGATTGCCGACACTCAGAAATTAAAAAATGATCCAGATGTCATCCAAGTCGTTCAAAGTGGCGGACAATACCAAGTCGTGATCGGCAGTAATGTGTCTGATGTCTATCAAGCAATTGTGGATGAACAAGGCTTGGGCGAAGGGGTAAGTTCAGAAAGTGAGGATACAAGTAAAAATCCTTTGAATCGCTTGATCGATATTATTTCAAGTATTTTCACCCCGTTCTTAGGTGCTATGGCAGCTGCTGGGATATTGAAAGGTTTCTTATCACTGGCGACAGTTCTCGGTTGGTTGGCAGCAGATAGTGGTACTTACCAAATCTTGTTTGCAGCAGCAGATGGAGTCTTTACTTTCCTACCAGTGATGTTGGCCTTTACAGCCGCAAAGAAATTCAAGACCAATCAATTTTTGTCCGTAGCAATCGCGATGGCATTAGTTTATCCAACAATCACGCAATTAGCAGGATCAGGTGTTGCAGTTGATTTCTTTGGTCTTCCAGTGATCTTATCTCAATCAGGCTATACTTCTTCTGTTATTCCAATCATCTTAGCGGTTTGGGTACAAAGTAAGTTTGAGCCACTTGTGAAGAAAGTTATTCCACAATTTTTACAAATGATTTTTGTGCCAATGATCGTCTTGTTAGTCATGGTGCCTTTGACTTTCTTAGTATTAGGGCCAATTGGGACCGTTATCGGTAATGCCTTAGGTGGGTTGTTCAATTCGATTTATAGCTTTAGTCCATTAGTTGCTGGGGTCATCATGGGTAGCATGTGGCAAGTATTAGTGATGTTTGGGATGCACTGGGGCTTTGTGCCAATCATCTTCTTGAATATCGAACAATATGGCTTTGATGTTTTGATGCCAATGCTTTTACCAGCAATTTTGGCACAAGGTGGTGCAGCATTAGGTGTGGCTTTACGTACGAAAGATTCAAAATTACGCTCATTAGGGATCTCTTCAATGATCACTTCGTTCTTTGGAATCACTGAACCGACTGTTTACGGTGTGACTTTACCTTTGAAAAAACCATTTATCGTTGCCTGTATTTCCGGTGGGATCGGTGGAGGAATCATCGGGTTTGCTGGCGTAAAAGCATTCTCTAGTGGTTTGATCAGTTTACTGACCATCCCAACATTTATTAGTACCGATCCAGCGCTTGAATCAAGTGTAACTATGGCGATCATCGGTACAGCAGTTGCTTTTGTTCTTGGGTTTGTCGGTACTTACTTGATTGGTTTTGATGAAGAAGTTCAAGATGAAAAATTAGAAGCAACAGAAACAACCACAGGGGATACGATCAGCACAGCACGTCACAATTTGAAAAGTCCATTGACTGGAAAAGTCTTACCACTGACAGAAGTACCAGATAAAGTCTTCTCTTCTGGGGCAATGGGAAAAGGGATTGCGATTGATCCTGAGAAGGGGGAATTAGTTGCTCCGGCAGATGGCGAAATCACGACGATTTTCCCAACAGGTCATGCAGTAGGTTTGACAACCACAGATGGTGTAGAGATTTTGATGCATATCGGGATGGATACTGTCGAATTAAATGGTGAAGGATTTGCAACATTTGTCAAACAAGGAGACAAAGTAAAAGCAGGGGACTTGCTTGTCCGCTTTGATATTGAGAAAATAAAAGCAGCAGGCTATAGCGTGATCACCCCTGTGGTCGTAACGAATACCGATCACTTTGCAGATGTGTTAGAACTTGATCAACAAGAAATTATTGCTAATGAAGATTTTCTGGCAATTGTAAAATAAAAGGAGGAAAACAAACATGACAGCACGATTCAAAAAAGACTTTTTATGGGGTGGCGCAACAGCCGCCAATCAATTAGAAGGTGCTTTCGACCGCGATGGGAAAGGCTTATCTGTCGCCGATGCAATGCCTGGTGGTAAACAACGTTTTGCAATCATCGGGAGTGAAGAATTTGATTGGACGATCGATGAGGAGAAATACCTTTATCCGAATCATCGTGGAATCGAACATTACGATCACTTCAAAGAAGATATTGCTTTATTTGCAGAAATGGGCTTTAAAAGTTATCGTTTCTCCATTGCTTGGACACGAATTTTCCCTCAAGGTGATGAGCAAACACCAAATGAAGCGGGCTTAGCTTTTTATGATGAACTGATCGATACGTGCTTGAGCTATGATATCGAGCCAGTCATTACGATTTCTCATTATGAAATGCCATTGCATTTAGCAAAAGAATACGGTGGGTGGAAAAATCGTCAGTTGATAGAGTTTTATGAACGTTTTGCTCGTACAGTGTTAGAACGTTACAGCAGCAAAGTGAAATATTGGATGACATTCAATGAAATCAATTCAGCTTTCCATTTCCCAGCATTGAGTCAAGGATTGGTCAAAAGCAATGGCGCAAGTGACTACCAAAATATTTTCCAAGCATGGCATAATCAGTTTGTCGCTAGCAGTAAAGCGGTGAAGATCGCACATGATTTGCGTTCGGATATCCAAGTAGGCTGTATGATCATTTATGCAACGACCTATAGTATTGATGCAAATCCGATCAATCAAGTGGCTACATTGATCCAAAATCAAGAGTTCAACTTCTTCTGTACAGATGTGCAAGTTCGTGGCGAATATCCAGCCTATACAGCACGTACGTATAAGAAATATGGAGTTGACGTCGCAAAACTAGAACAAACAGAAGAAGATTTCCAATTATTAAAAGAGTATCCAGTAGATTATATCGGGTTTAGTTACTATATGTCATCAGCTATCGATGAAACCAATCCAGATGCCGATACATCGAATGGAAACCTACTAGGCGGCGTGAAGAATCCATTCCTTGAAGCAAGTGAGTGGGGCTGGCAAATCGACCCTGAAGGATTGCGCGTGGCGTTGAATGAATTATATAACCGCTATGAAAAACCACTGTTTATTGTTGAAAATGGCTTGGGTGCGATCGATAAAGTGGAAGAAGATGGCTCAATCAATGATGATTATCGTATCGATTACTTGCGTCGTCATATCGAAGCAATGGCTGAGGCAGTTGCTGATGGGGTCGATTTGATGGGCTACACACCATGGGGCTGTATCGATTTAGTCAGCGCATCTACAGGGGAAATGAGTAAACGCTATGGATTTATTTATGTCGACCTTGATGATGAAGGAAATGGGACGTTAGCACGTACCAAGAAAAAATCTTTTGACTGGTACAAGGCAGTCATTAAAACGAACGGCGAAGAATTAGGATAAATAACGACTGGGCCATTTTTATAGAAAGGCCTTTCACCACAAAATTCCTTACAAATTTAATGATTATTTGAAATTTCTGATAAAATTCTCCTTGTTTTTATAATCGGTAATTATGTTATTAAAACAAGGATATAACAAAGGTACGAAAAAAGTAGGGTAATAAGCTTAGACGTTTTGTTATGTCTAAGCTTATTATTTGTACATAGGTAGACCAATTATCAACATTTCTATTCTTTTTTTTGTTTATTTATGTTATTCTTTTACTAACATAAAGGTGAAAGGTGAAGCTATGAAAAGAACGCGTGTTTTATATTTAGAAGTAGCAGACAAGATCAAAGAGGATATTTTTTCAGGAAAGTATCCGGTGGGGAGTATGTTACCGACTGAAAATGAGTTAGAAGAATTGTTCCAAGTGAGTAAAATCACTGTGCGAAAAGCCATCGAGTTATTAGCTACAGATGAATATGTCGAAAAGAAAAGTGGTCGGGGAACGACAGTATTAAGCAATCGTCCTTACAATCGTTTATCTAAAGCCGAAAGTTTTACTCAGATCTTAAAAGATTCCCAATATGAGGTTCGCAAAGAAACGATTGGTTTAGAAAAAATCAGTATCAAAAAAGATCATCCATTATATTCGATGTTTGGTTCAGCTGCGGTATGCTTCAAGCGTTTATACTATTTAAATGACCAACCATATATCTATTTTGTTCACTATTTACCAAAAGACATGAATAAAATGAAACAAAAAGAATTTGATAAAGAATCTTTGTACCGATTGCTCACACAGAATAATCACATTATCGACTCTTTTTCAGATGACTTTTCTGCCACGTTTTTAACAGATGAAGAAAAAGCACTATTAAAGACGACTTCAGAAATCGGGATCAAGCGTGTACGTCGATCAACGACGGAAGATCGAGAAGTGGTCGAGTATTCAGAGGCAATTTATCATACGGATCTACATCCTTATCATATCAACTACGAAACATAGACAATCGCAATGAGGTCGGGGCAGAAGTGTGTAACCTCGAGAAATAAGGCGTCATCCATGAAAATTGTTCTTCAAATTTTTGTGGATGGCGCCTTGTTTCTCGAAGAGGTTACTTCTGTTCACGCCGTTTATTCGGTTTCAGGAGGTGGGAGAGGCTGGGTGTCTCAGTCTCTTTTTGTCAGAATAATCATATATTTTAATGAAAATGTTTACATTATATCGTTGATATGTTATCTTTCATTTAAACATTATAATGTTTAAATGAGGGGGAGTAATAAATGGATAAATTTGTAGGGTTGATCGAACAAAAAATCATGCCTGTTGCGAATCGGATTGGTACACAGCGTCACATGACAGCGATTCGAAAAGGAATCATTGCGACAATGCCATTAACGATCGTTGGTTCATTTTTTACGATATTATTGAACATCCCGATTGCGTCGGTCGCAGCAGTCATTGAACCATATCGGGCAATTTTAGATATCCCATTTCGATATACAGTGGGGATCTTAGCTTTATATGCCACATTTGGGATTGCCTCTTCATTAGCAAAGAGCTATCGTTTAGATTCATTAACTGCTGGTATTTTAGCTTTGATGTCCTTTCTGATCGTAGCTGCGCCACCAACTCAAGTGTTGGAAGATCTTGAAGGGATAACCGCTGGACGCTATATCAATATTGCAAATCTTGGTTCAGGTTCTTTGTTTGGGGCAATCGTAACAGCGATTTTGACTGTAGAGATCTATCGTTTCTTTATTGAAAAGAAAATCACGATAAAAATGCCAGATGGTGTGCCGCCAGAAGTGACGAATTCTTTTGTCGCATTGATCCCAGGAGCAGTGATCTTGATTTTCTTTTGGGTCATCCGTCATTTGCTTGGCTTTGACTTGAATGGTTTCTTGAGTCAATTGTTGATGCCACTTAAAGGCGTGTTAGCAGGGAACAGTTTATTTGGTGGACTACTTACGGTTTTCTTGATTTGTTTCTTCTGGGTATTAGGGATTCATGGACCAGCTATCATGGGACCGGTGATTCGTCCGTTTTGGGATATCTCGATTGCTGAAAATATCGACGCATTCAATGCAGGAACCAATGCACATGATATGCCAAATATCTTTACAGAACAATTTTTACAATGGTTTGTCTGGATCGGTGGGGCAGGTACGACCCTTGCATTAGTCGTACTGTTCATGTTTTCCAAATCCAAGTATCTGAAAAGCTTAGGACGTCTGTCGATCCTTCCCGGTTTATTCAATATCAATGAACCAATGATTTTTGGTGCACCGATCGTCATGAACCCAGTATTAGGCATCCCATTTATTGTCGCACCCTTAGTAACGACAACAATTTCTTATGTCCTTACGGTAAGTGGTTTAGTGCCAATGATGGTGGCAAGGCTGCCTTTCGCGATACCAGCGCCATTTGCGGCTTGGATGAGTACCAATTGGAGTGTCGCTGCGGGTGTCTTAGTCGTGTTCAACTTCTTTATCACTTTGGCGATCTATTATCCATTCTTCAAAGTATTTGAGAAACAACAGTTGGCACAGGAGAAAGCAGAACAAGCAGAACAAGCAGAACAAGCCTCTGTCCAGATCACAGATGGTATCACGAACGAGTAAATAGAAAAGAAAGCAGGCGTTAATATGAAACGTTCACTAGGAATCTCTCTTTATCCTGATCATAGCAATCCGCAAGAAGATCGTGCCTATCTCGAAATGGCACATAAATATGGGTTTACTCGAATTTTTATGAGCATGTTAGAAGTGACTGAGGAAACAGAACAAATCAAACAGAAATTTCAACAATTGATCGAATATGCTTCATCACTTGGCTTTGAAACGATTTTAGATGTCGCACCATCGATTTTCGAACAGTTGAACATTTCTTATGATGACATGAGTTTTTTTCATGAACTAGGTGCAGATGGGATTCGTTTAGATTTAGGCTTTGATGGCAGAAAAGAAGCGCTACTGACTTACAATCCTTACCAGTTAGCAATTGAATTGAATATGAGTAATGATGTGGCCTATTTAGAAAATATTTTGAGCCACCAAGCGAATACCCCGTTTTTATACGGGTGTCATAATTTTTATCCTCAAGCAGGAACTGGACTTCCTTATGAATTTTTTGAAACGTGCAGTTGCCGATTTAAACGCCAAGGCATCCGTACCGCCGCTTTTATTACCTCTCAAACGGGAACAATCGGCCCTTGGGATGTAAACGATGGCTTACCAACATTGGAAATGCATCGCCAGTTAGGTGTCGTTCCAGCGGCTAAACATTTATTTGCGACTAATCTTATCGATGATGTCATTATCGGCAATGCGTATGCTTCAGAAGAAGAGTTGCAAGCGTTAGGTACAGTTGATCGATACCAAACTGTTTTTGCTATTGAGTTTCTTCCTCAGACCCATGAAGTCGAACGAGGAATCGTTTTGAACGAACAACACGTTCGCAGAGGAGATATCACGTCGCAAGTGATCCGTTCAACAGAAGTGAGAAAAACGTATCAAGCAGATGCTAATCCTCCTCATGACAATGAAGAAACGTTTCAAGTGGGTGATGTCGTCATTGGAAATGATTCCTTTGGGAAATACAAGAATGAGTTACAGATCGTATTAACGCCACATCAAGATCCAAGAAAAAATAAAGTGGGTGCCATTGTGGCGGATGAACAACTGTTACTATCCTTCGTCCACCCTTGGTCAAAATTCAAATTTAAAGAAAAGTAGGCGTTTGTCATGTTTGATTTAATTATAAGAAACAGTCAGGAGTTAGGCAAAGAACCTGTTGATATCGGTGTGAAGAACGGCAAAATCGCCTTGATCAGTAAGCATATCGAAGAATCTGGGAAACAAGAACTGGTACTTTCAGATGAACAGTATCTCTCCGCAGGGTGGATCGATGATCATGTCCATTGTTTTGAAGAAATGACATTATATTACGACTATCCCGATGAAATCGGTGTGGATAAAGGGGTAACCACGGTCATTGATGCTGGAACGACAGGTGCGGAGAACATCCATACATTTTATGAACATGCAAAGCAAGCAAAGACAAATGTTTTTGCTTTATTGAATATTTCAAAATGGGGGATTGTGGAACAAGATGAGTTGGCAGATTTATCAAAAATCCAAACAGATCTGGTTCATCAAAAACTAACAGAATTGCCTGATTTTATTGTAGGGCTAAAAGCTCGGATGAGTAAAACAGTCGTGGGTAAAAATGGGATTACGCCTTTAAAGTTAGCAAAAGAAATCCAAAAGCAAAATGCTGGATTAACATTAATGGTCCATATCGGTTCTGCGCCTCCACGTTTAGATGAAATTTTAGCGCATATGGGAAAGAATGATGTGTTGACTCATTGCTTCAATGGAAAGCCTAATGGCATCATTGATCCAGCGACCAATGAAATCAAATCCTTCGTCAAAAAAGCCATTGCTGATGGTGTGGTGTTCGACATCGGACATGGGACTGATAGTTTCAATTTTGATGTGGCAGAAACTGCGCTCCATGCGGGAATCAAAGCCGATTCGATCAGCACAGATATCTATATCAGAAATCGTAAAAATGGTCCGGTATATGATTTAGCAACGACGATGGAGAAACTCTACGTTGTCGGTTATTCTTGGAAAGAAATCCTTGAAAAAGTGACCAGCGCACCAGCGAGACAGTTCAACCTAGCGACAAAAGGCAACATCAAAGAAGGCTTTGATGCAGACTTTACGATTTATAAGTTTCTCGATCAAGAAAAACAATTGATGGATTCGAATGGCAATACACGAACGACCACACAGCAAATCATCCCTGTAAGCGTTATTATTGGAGGTGTCAGTTATGACTGTGAATCATGAGAAATTTGGCTTGAATGAAGTGATCAATGCTTCTGGTCGAATGACGATCTTAGGCGTGTCCACCTTGAGCGAATCGGTGTTAGAAGCCCAGCGTTTTGGGGGCGAACATTTTTTTGAAATGGCTGAATTGATGAAGAAAACCGGTGCATACTTGGCAAAACAATTAGAAGTAGACGATGTTCAAATCGTTTCTTCCGCATCTGCTGGAATCGCTCAATCCGTTGCTGCGGTGATCGGTCAAGGATCGATGTACCATGTGCATCACCCTTATGACGAAACGATCAAACGCAGAGAAATCATTTTACCAAAAGGTCACAATGTCGATTACGGTGTGCCAGTGGAGTTAATGATCCAACAAGGAGGTGGGCATGTCATTGAGGCAGGGTATGCCAACCAATGTACACCTGACCACATCGAGGCGATGATCACCGAGCAAACAGCAGGTATTTTGTACATCAAAAGTCATCATACCGTACAGAAAAGTATGTTGGATGTGGCAGAAGCGGTAAAAGTGGCTAATCACTACGAACTGCCTTTGATCGTTGATGCAGCAGCCGAAGAAGACTTACTGAAATATACCGCATTGGGCGCTGATCTAGTGATCTATTCAGGTGCCAAAGCGATTGAAGGTCCAAGTGCAGGGATGGTGATTGGTAAAGATCCGCTCGTTTCTTGGGTTCGTCTGCAATCACAAGGCATTGGTCGATCAATGAAGATCGGCAAAGAAAATGTTTTAGGCTTTGTCCAAGCAGTCGATGATTATTTGATACATGGTAGTGAATCAGGTGAATCGATGAAAAAAAGAGTTCAGCCATTTGTCGAAGCACTGGAAAAGTTGCCAGGTATCAAGGCTAAAGTCGTCCAAGATCCAGCTGGGCGAGAAATCTATCGTGCCAGCATCCAAGTCGTTACAGGCTCTGCCAGGACGATCATCGAGCAGCTAAAAGCAAAAGCCCCAGTCATTTATACCAGAGAGTACCAAGCGAACAATGGGATTATTGAGTTCGATATTCGCTCAGTGACGCAAAAAGAGATGGAACAGATCATCCAACGTTTAAATGAAATCTTACAACCAAAGGAGTAATCATGATGTCATTGACCCCAAATTATCTTGAAGATAGAATCTGTTTGAATGTGCTAGCCAATTCTGTCGAAAATGCAAAAGAATGTTATGAAGCAGCCGAAGGGCATATCCTACTAGGTGTTTTATCTAAAAATTATCCGAGTGATGATGCAGCTATCACAGACATGAAAAAATACCAAGAAGCAACAAATAACGCCTTATCGATCGGCTTAGGTGCCGGCGATCCAAAACAAAGCCAGATGGTGACTCGCTTGGCGAAAGTATTACAACCCCAACATGTCAACCAAGTTTTCACAGGTGTTGGCGCTTCTCGTGCGGTCTTAGGACAGTCAGACACGATCGTCAATGGTTTAGTTTCTCCAACTGGAAAAGAAGGATACGTCAATCTTGCCACTGGTCCTTTAAGTAGCCAAGGCCCTGCTGCGATGGTACCGATCGAAACAGCTATTCGTTTGTTACAGGATATGGGTGGAAGCTCGATCAAATATTTTCCAATGAAGGGATTGGCGCATAAGAAAGAATATGAAGCTGTTGCAGCAGCTTGTGCAGCGTTTGATTTTTATTTAGAGCCAACAGGTGGAATCGATTTGACGAATTTTGAAGAAATCGTTCAGATCGCATTAGATGCAGGAGTCAAAAAAATCATCCCCCACGTCTATAGTTCGATCATTGATCCAGAGACAGGTGACACTCGACCACAGGAAGTCCGTCAGTTGTTGGAAATGATGAAAAAATTAGTGAAAACAGGTGAGTGACCATGAAAATCGGTGCATTTGGTGAAGTGATGTTGAGGCTGACACCTCCTGAATATCTGATGTTGGAACAAACACACACTTTGCGTATGGCTTATACTGGAACAGGTGTGAATCTAGTTGGTAATCTAGCACATTTTGGATTGG
Organism: Enterococcus pernyi; assembly: GCF_045371165.1. Classification (NCBI taxonomy): domain Bacteria; kingdom Bacillati; phylum Bacillota; class Bacilli; order Lactobacillales; family Enterococcaceae; genus Enterococcus; species Enterococcus pernyi. The sequence continues at coordinate 43,610 of NZ_JBIQDM010000009.1, read as the reverse complement.
AAAGTTACTTGTTGACGGCACTACCAGCCAATCGTTTGGGAGATGCAGCGTTAGCTAATTTGAAGAGTTTAGGCATCAATACCTCCTATGTCATTCAAAAAGAACAACATATCGGTACTTATTTTGCTGAGATGGGCTATGGGATCAGACCAACAGAAATCACCTATCAAAATCGTAAAAACAGTTCTTTTGGCTTAGCTACAGTGGCTGATTATGCCATCGAGGACTTTATCGAAACAGTTGATTTAGTCCACATCTGTGGCATCAGTTTGAGTTTGAATGAGCATTCAGCGGAAGTGGCGCTTGCTGTAGCAAAAACAGCGCATAGGAAAGGAAAAAAAGTTTGTTTTGATTTTAATTTTCGTCCGAGTCTAAACCAAGAGCCAGATAAAAAAAGAGTGATGAAGGAACGTTATCAAGAAATACTGCCCTATTGCACGGTCATCTTTGGTTCTGTTCGTGATTTGTCTGAATTATTAGAGAGGCCGATCGACCTTTCCAGTCGTTCTGCCAAGATTCGTTCGTTCCAAGAATTTTTAAGTGATTACCAAATTGACTGGTTTGCTGGTACGACACGGCAATCAACCAGTGAAAAGAAACAACTAAGTGGCTATCTGATGACTTCGACAGAATGGATCGAAACAGAAGCTTATCCACTGGATAGTTTAGATCGTATCGGAGCAGGTGATGCCTTTGCTGCGGGGATTTTATTAGGCTATAGTGAGGAATGGTCATTGGATCGAACCGTCCAATTTGCTTTAGGTAATTCACGCTTAGCCCACACGATCCAAGGGGATGTGCCACTGACGACCAGAAAGCAAGTGGACCAATTATTGACGCATCCAACGATTGATTTAAATCGATAAAATAAGTTATACAAAAAAATGGGCGAAAAATGGTACAGTTTTTCGTAGCTTTTCAGATTCGCTTGACTCTCCATCTGGGAATCAGTATCATAAATGGCAGATAGAAACAGTCAAATAAAAAAGGCCCCCCAATTTTTAGTGGCAGCTAAAAATTGAGGGCTTGAGTAGTCAACGCATTGACCAATCAAGTTTGCCATAGTCAATGGAAACCATCGACCGAGTTCATTGTATCGAATCTTAAAAGAGATTGCTAGGTTTTTTGTCGATTAAATGAATAAAATGTATGGGCTTTTATTTACTGTGCCAAAAGAGGAGGGACAATCGTTCCCTCTTCTTTTTTTGTCCAACACGTATACCCAAGGACGATTGATCAGAAGTAAGATCGAAAGAATAAGTAATGATCCACAACATCGTTTATCGCTTTTTCCGAACCCTTATCAATGATCAAGGCAAGTCATGCGTACTGACCTCAGCCATGTTTTGACTGTTTTCTATCTTCTAACGGATCAGCCATTGAGAATTTGTTGATCGATACAAATAAAAATAACAAAAGAAATAAAATAGATTTCTTTCTTCAACAGAAGTCAAATGTTATTCGCAAGAAAGTCGAAAGAAAGAGAATATCACAAAGTAAGACCATACGTTTTTTTAGTTTTTAGTTATTTAAAAAATAGTATTAAAACATAATCTATTGAAATGCTATCCTAAGACAAAACACTATATATAGTGTTTTTTATTTTGCATAACACTAAAATACAACTAAATCTAGTCTTTTATTTTAAAAAAACAAGAGTAGAATAAAGGTAGATCGATTAGTAAGGATGTGTTTTTTTTGAAGTTGACTATTTTTTGTGGTTCACGTTTTGGACAAGATCAGAAGTATATTCTGTTAGCTGAAACGATTGGAAAATATATGGCAGAAAAACAAATTGAATTGGTTTATGGTGGCTCAGATTCGGGTATCATGGGTGTTTTTAGTCGCACGATCTTACAAAATGGCGGACAAGTAACAGGTATTTATCCAGTCGGGCTGTTTTCTGAAGAATTACCAAAAACAGATGTGACGACGTTTATACCAACAGAAACGATCGATAAACGTAAGGAACTATTATTCGAAAAAGGGGAAGCAGTGCTGGTTTTTCCTGGAGGACTAGGTACACTTGAAGAATTTTCGCAGCTACTCTCCTGGATGGCGATCGGCTTGGTACCAGAAAAACCAATTGGTATCCTTGATGTTCATGGGTATTATTCAGGATTGAAAGAATTGATTAGGAATTTTGCAAGAGAAGGATTTATGGCTGAGAAATGGCTCAATCATCTTTATTTTTCAAATGATCCTTTTGAGCTGATCGATCAATTATGTGCAACAGAAAAACAAACGAAATCAATGATGCAGGAGATTAAATAATGAGTTATATTTATTTAGCAGGACCTTTCTTTTCAGATGAACAAATCGAGCGGATTGCTCAGGTTGAAACGGCATTGACTGCCAATCCAACGGTGGATAGTTTCTACTCACCAAGACACCATCAACACAGTAATTATGAGATGTTTAGTAGCGGATGGGCGCAAGAAGTCTACGAGAGAGACATGAAAGAACTTGCCTCGGCAGAACAAGTTGTAGCAATCCTAGACTTTGAACATCAGACGATCGATCCTGGCACTGCCTATGAATTAGGCGTCGCCACGATGATGGACAAACCGATCATCATTTTTCAAGAAGAAACGGTACCTACTAATTTGATGATCACCCAAAGTTTACATTCATATGTAAAAACGTTCGAAGCGATCCAAGCATATGATTTTAAGATGTTACCCAAAAGTGCTTATAAAGGCGAATATTTATAGAATGAGAAGGGATTAGATGTCAGTGATATTGATTTCAGGAACAATTGGCGCAGGAAAGAGTAGTTTGACCGATATGCTTGCCAAAAAGATTGATTCAACACCATTTTATGAAAATGTAGAGGACAACGAGGTACTACCTTTGTTTTACTCTAATCCAGAGCAATATGCGTTTTTATTACAAATCTTTTTTTTGAATAAACGATTTTTAGCTATGAAAAATGCACTGAACCATGATGATAACGTATTGGACCGTTCAATTTATGAAGACAGTTTATTGTTTCATCTAAATGCTGATTTAGGTCGTGTGTCAGATATTGAAGTCCAACAATACGATAACCTCTTAGATACGATGCTTCATGAATTAGATGATGTTGCACCTAAAAAAAGACCCGATCTACTCGTGCATATCAAAGTCTCTCTTGATACGATGTTGGCACGAATCAAAAAACGTGGACGAGACTATGAACAATTGGATAGTGATGAAACGCTCTATCAGTATTACCGCTCGTTAAATGAACGATATGATCAATGGTACGAAGACTTTGATGTTTGTCCAAAAATCCAAATAGATGGTGATGCCTTTGATTTTGTTGAAAGACCTGAAGATGCACAAGTCGTGATTGAGCAGATTCAAGCAAAATTGGCTGAATTAGAAGAACAGCAGTCTGGAAGTTATTATACTGACAATCAACATGCTAAAGGGCAGCAATTAGATTCGTCTGGTGCTATGTAAGGCGAGACAAAAGCAAAATTCACTGATTGTTTTCAACCTGTAACTGAATAAACGATGGAGATAGAAGTTCTCTCTTAAAAAAATAAGGCAACAACTACAAAAAGTGGAAGAATGATTTTTGTAGTTGTCGCCTTATTTTTAGAGACTAAACATTTCTGTTCCGCGCTCTTTTTTTGTATTTTTAACTATTTGTTTCTTTGTTCGACTCTTCTCGGCTTGTAAAAAACTCAAAAGGTTGATTCGAACCCTCGATCATTTTATGGCAATGGTCACAAAAATTGGCTCTTCCTTGGTCGTTGATCTCTGTGTGTACATTTTGATTCGTCGTACAGGTACAGTAATCTTGAGTATTTGCTGTCTGCATATTCTTTCTCCTTAGTATATCAAGTGCTTCTTTACTATAGCAGAAACACAGGATAGAAACAAAATTAATTAAGAAAACTTAGAATTTTTAGTGATGAGCATGTATCAGAAAATTGACTCATCATTGTGAGCTTTCATAGTGAAAAACGGCTAAAAGATGCACGATCTAATGAAAAGAAACATGAGTGGGAAAGCATATTTTAAAACTGAATAAACGTCGAAATAGCAGTAACCGCTTCGAAAAATAAGGCACCATCCACAAAAATTAGGAAAACAATTTTCGTGGATGACGCCTTATTTTTCGAGATGAAACATTTCTGTCTCGACTGCTACTTTTATGTTATGCACTCAAACTATAACGTATAGATATTACCTTCATCATCTTCTATACGAAAATTACCGATTTTTCTAAAATGAAAAGTCTGAGTCGAACCGTCTTTTTTACCAACGATCGTATACTCCTCATTTTCAGTTGTGATCTTGACATCGGTTAACACGATTTTCTCTGGAGACGTGCTTGCTGTATCAGTTTCAGACTCAGCATATGTTCGTGTCCATTCCATCGTGTCGTCTTTAAATTTGATCTCTGCATTGGCAAGGTCCATGTTTTTTCGGACCTTCAGTGTATAGGTGCTATTTGTTATATCAGATTTATCCGCCTGAAAAGTGGTCGTATTCGTTGTTTCTTCCGTTGAGTGATTTGATTGATTACAGCCAGAAAAAGCGAATAAGGCAAAAATCAACGTAAAGTAAATCAATGTTTTTTTCAAAATAATGCCCCCAGTAGATTGGATAAAGTGATTATACCATTGAATCCAGCAACATGAAATAAATGGCTACAAAAAGTAAGTTTTTGAAGCGATTGATGTTTTAGAGTGGTTCCAGGAGAAGTTTGCTGGGAAGTAAAGTAAACATTTTTAGTCTTATTGGTTCGATTTTATTATTTATCCTAATTGGTCTAGTCTTTTTGGAGGAAACGGTTTATAATAATGGTTGTAAGCGGAGAAAACGTTTGCTGTATTGAGATGTGCGACATAAAAAAACATAAATGAAAAGAATCAACGAGGTGCAAAAATGACAACATATCAATTTCCAGAAAAATTTTGGTGGGGTTCTGCAGCAAGTGGACCACAAACAGAAGGTCGGGTACCTGGCGATCATAAAGGAGACAATATTTTCGATTATTGGTTTTCCAAAGAGCCAGAAAAATTCTTTGATCAAGTCGGTCCGGAAAAAGCGTCGCAAGTCTATACAAAATATAAAGAAGACGTTCAGTTGATGAAACAAACCGGACATAATTCATTTCGGACATCTATTCAATGGAGTCGCTTGATTCCAGATGATACAGGTGCAGTCAATCCCCAAGCAGTCGCATTTTATAATAGTTATTTTGATGAACTGATTGCACATGGTATTGAGCCATTTGTTAACTTGTATCATTTCGATATGCCGATGTACCTTCAAGAAAAAGGTGGTTGGTTCGCCCGTGAAACTGTCGAAGCTTATGAAACGTATGCCAAAACTTGTTTTGAATTATTTGGAACGAAGGTAAAAAAATGGTTCACGCATAATGAACCAATCGTTCCTGTCGAAGCTGGTTATTTATATCGTTGGCATTATCCTGAAGAGTCGGATATGAAAAAAGCAGTTCAAGTTGGCTATCACGAGGCATTATCTTCTGCGTTAGCTATCAAAGCCTATCATGAAACAAAACAAGACGGTAAAATCGGGATCATCTTAAATTTAACACCTAGTTATCCAAGAAATGAGAACGATCCTGCCGATGTGAAAGCTGCGCAAATCGCCGATGCCTTTTTCAATCGCTCATTTTTAGATCCCGCTGTTAAAGGAGAATTTCCACAAGAATTGATCGAGATCGTAACTGAGCTAGAGATTCTTCCGGACATGCAGGAAGAAGATCTAGCAATTATCAAAAATAATACGGTGGATCTTTTAGGAATCAATTATTATCAGCCACGCCGTGTCAAAGCTAAAGAAACAGCAATCGATACAACAAATGGCCCAATGCCCGAAGATTACTTTGATAACTATGAAATGCCAGGACGTAAAATGAATCCTTATCGTGGGTGGGAGATTTATGAAAAAGGTATTTACGATATCTTGATCAATGTTCGAGACAACTACGGCAACATCGACTGTTTTATCTCAGAAAACGGTATGGGTGTTGAAAATGAAGCCCGCTTTATTGAAGCTGACGGAATGATCCATGATGATTATCGCATCGAATTTGTCCAAGAACACTTAAAATATGTGCATCAAGCAATCGAAGAAGGTGCGAACTGCTTAGGCTATCACATGTGGACGTGTATGGATAACTGGTCATGGACGAATGCGTATAAAAATCGCTATGGCTTTATTTCAGTCGATCTAGCTGATGGCAAACGGACGATCAAAAAATCTGGCTACTGGTTCAAAGAAGTAGCTGATACAAATAGTTTTTCTGTTTGATTAGAAATTTGTTCTTTTTTGAAATTTTTTAATTTAAAAAATGATCCCGAGATTCACAATGATCTCGGGATTTTCACTTTCCTACATCATCGATATGCGTTATTTTTTATTTTTTTCTTTAATTTCTTCGCTTAAAGTTTCATTTTTTGTATATAATAGATTAGGTAAATTTGAATGGGAGTGGAAGAAGGTATGCGAAAAAAAAGGCCTTTTCTTCTCTTTTGGTTAATTGGCTTTTTTATAATACTTATGTTATCCGCAGTATTTTCTGGTAAAATGACCGCTGATCTTGCGCACAAAGAACCAGAAACAACCATTGCAAATAAAGCTTCAGTAGATGAATTCAAAAAAGAATTTTCAACCTATTGGTGGGCGGACTACGAAGTTGTAGCGAACTATGAAAAGGGAGAATTAGAGATTTATCTGCCAAAAGACAAGGAAAAAAATCAATTCATCAATGTCAATGATGTATTAAGTGCCATTTCAATCAGGCAAGTCCAACACGGGGACAAGCACTTGAGCGTGCTGCTTTTGACCGAAGATAAACAGAAAGTCGCACGGTTAAAAAATGGAAAGGTATCTTCTAGTTATTCTGAAAAAGTAGACCCAGAGATGGTCAATCAACGCTTGACTGAATGGCGGAAGACGACAGAAGAAATCCAAGAAATAACTGAAACCACCACCTCTTCATCCGAAGAGACGTCCAATACGACTAATTCTAGTGTAGTAACTGGACCGTAACAGCAACAAGCGCATAAACAAGTGAAAAAAGTTCAAATTTTCTAACATAAAAATATTGAGATCAGCTAGTTGAAGAGTTGGGGCAAGAAATGTTCAGCTCTGATCAATAAGGCGGAATCTAGGCAAATTAAGACAATTAGCCTAGATTCCGCCTTATTTTCGAAGCAGTTACTTTCCGGAAAGCAGAAAAGCAACGATAGAACACCAGTTATTAATTTATAAAAAAGAGTAAAAAAACAGATTTTTTTAGCAAAAACTAAATGTTTAGGAGCAAAATAGACAGGAACAATAATTTAGAGAGAAGTGGTGACTTTGACACAACTAAAAAAAATTGGCCAACATCAAGTACTCATCGTTTTGATTGCTGGCTTTTTCTTTTGGATGAAAACGATTTTTGCCTACTATACTGATTTTTCTTTAGGCGTAGAAGGAAGCATCCAAACGTTTATTTTATGGATCAATCCAATAGCGACAACGCTATTGTTTTTTGGGATTTCTTTGTATTTTAAGAAAGTCAGAACAAGTTTGATCGTTTTATTTATCATCGATTTTTTAAACACGTTATTGCTATATTTGAATATTATTTTCTATCGTGAGTTCACAGATTTCATTACCGTTAAATCAGCACTAGGTTTCTCCAAGGTTTCCCAGGGATTGTCTGGTAGCTCTTTTTCTTTGATGAAGCCTCATGATATCCTTTATTGGATCGATATCGCCGTCTTTGCTTTTCTGCTGATTCGCGTATTTATAAAAAAAGTACCATTGAAAGCACTCCCTGTGCGTAAGCCAGTGGCGGTTGCGGTGACTTGTTTGTCTGCGTTGATCTTTTCTGGCAATCTGGCAATGAGTGAAGCGAATCGCCCTCAATTATTGCAAAGGACATTCGATCGTTCTTATATTGTCAAATATCTTGGACTTGATGCCTATACGATTTATGATGGGATAAAAACAGGGATCACTAGCAGTGTCAGAGCGCATGCAAGCAGCAATGGCTTAGATGAAGTCCTCGATTACACCAAATCTCATTACGCTGTTCCTGATCCAGAGATGTTTGGACTTGCAAAAGGAAGAAATGTGATCGTATTGCATTTGGAAAGTTTTCAACAATTTTTGATCAATATGAAAGTAGATGGACAAGAAGTCACTCCTTTTTTAAATAGTCTCTTTACCGATCAGGGAACAATCAGTTTTGATAACTTTTTCCATGAAGTTGGACAAGGGAAAACCAGTGATGCTGAGAACATGTTGGAAACCGGGACGTTTGGGTTACCCCAAGGTTCGTTGTTTACAGAATTAGGTTCAGATAATGTGTTCCAAGCTGCTCCAGCCATCTTGGATCAGACACAAGGCTATACCAGTGCGGTTTTTCATGGAAATGTCGGTAGTTTCTGGAATCGTGATCATGTATACAAAAATCTAGGGTATGATAATTTCTTTGATCGCTCATATTTCGATGATTCAGATGAGATGCTTGGCTATGGTATTTTAGATAAAAATCTATTTCGAGAATCCGCAAACTATCTCGAACATTTGCAACAACCATTTTATGCGAAGTTTCTTTCTGTCACGAATCACACCCCTTATTATACAGATGACAAAAACTTTGATTTTCCTTCGTTAAATACAGGAAATAGTACCGTTGATAATTATGTGCGAACGGCCCATTATTTAGATCAGTCGCTCAAACAGTTCTTTACTTATTTGAAAGCTTCTGGGATTTATGACCATTCGATGTTCGTGATTTACGGGGATCATTTTGGTATCTCAAATACGGACAATAAAGACCTTGCTTCAGCACTAGGAAAAGATCCAGAAACATGGGGCGATTTTGATAATGCGCAGATGCAAAGAGTACCGCTGATGTTCCATATTCCAGGTTATACAAAAGGAACAGTCAAACATGAGTATGGTGGTGAAATCGATGTTTTACCAACTTTACTCCATTTATTAGGAATCGAGGACAAAAATTATATCCATTTTGGTACAGATTTACTTTCACCTCAACATGATCAAGTCGTGGCATTCAGAAATGGGAATTTTGTCGCGCCGGATTACACCGTATTAGGTGGAAAAATCTATGATACGAAAACAGGGGCATTACTTGAAGAAAACCAAGCAGCGGAACAAAAAGTCGCACAAGAACAAAATCAGGTAAAAACAGCTTTGAGTCTTTCTGATAAACTCAATCAAGAAAATCTTTTGCGATTCTATGTGCCAAATGGATTTACGACGATCGATCCTGCAAAGTATGACTATAAGAATCAAGTGCAACGGAACCAACAAATTGAAAAAGAAAAAGGTGCAGCCTCAACAAGTGTCTATTCTAAAAATCATGATCAAACAACAACCAATCTATACCCTGCAGAGGATGGATCGGCGGACAAACCATAGACATGGCTAGATGTCGGTGAAGGAGTAAGCTATCTGAAGGCTTCTTTCACAACCTATGATAAACGGTGTTCGAAAGCCAGCTCCTTCAATATTAAGTCAAAACTTGAAAAAATATAGAAAGCTATTTCCTCAAGTTTCGTCTTAATATTCGGAGCTGAACGGCTTTCTCACAACCTGGATCAACGGTGTTCAAGTAGCTGACCTTCAACACTAAACAGAAAAATCAAAAAATATGAGGTACTATTTTCTGCCTTTTCATCTTACTGTTCAGGTCAAAGCGCTTCTTTCACAACCTTACTAAACTTCTAAAAAGTTGTAATTTCACTTTTTAGAAGTTTTTTTATTGTTCTTCAAATATTTTTTTTATTTATGCGTACTTAATTAGTGAATGCAATAAATATTTCGATAGTTATTTCTCTTTTTCGGTTGTTGTTCTGACGAAGAGGATCTTATTGGAAAATGCACACACTAAAGGAGGCGTATTATGCACGATGGAGAATTGATCAAAAAATTACGGGTAAGTCGCAAGTTGACACAGTCACAATTGGCAGAAGGGATATGTTCAAAAACTTCGCTTGTGGGGATCGAGAATCGTACGATCAAAAAAATTTCTTTTTTAACACTGATGGCATTTCTTGATCGGTTGAATATCACACTTACTGAATACGAATCGCTACGAAATCAAGTGGAAGAACCACGGAAAACGAGAAAAACACGTAATCTTTTGAATAAAGTTCAGGAGGATGATTTTGATCCCTACAAAGAAATTGCCGACAATCGCAAGCAATTTAAGCGAACGGCTGATCTTTACTATCTCGTACTGAATATACATATGTATTGGAAATCAAGTGTGAAGCCAGATATCCAATTGGAATTTTTGGGATATGAGATACGAATGATCGAAGATTACTTTATGAAACTGAAAGAATTTGGTCGATATGAACTAGACTTATTAGCAGAGTTCCCCTTTATTTTCAGCGATTCCTTTATCGAAAACAATTATTTGAAAATTAAAAAACGAATGCGTAAAGCAATGAAGTCAGGTTATGATCAGTGTTTGTTTCTTTTTTTAAAGAATTTGACTATCTATTATATCGACAAAAAAAGATATAAAAAAGCACGAAGCATCAATGAAGATATGTATCGTTGTTTAGGTTTGAAATCAAAGACAGCAGTCATTTACGAGAATTTGATGTCCGATTATTATCGTCGATTGATCGCCACCGCATTAGGGGAACCCATCAAAAAAGAGGAGTTTGAGTCATTATTTGCAGTGATCGAGTATACCTTAGGCAAAGAAGAGCGAGATGAATTAGAAGAAAAACTATTGTCTATCCAAGCACAACGCTAGAGATTTGCTGAAAGCGGCTATTTAGTGGGCATTTGACTTAATACAAAAGGAAAACCAGTCCCTCTAGTATTGAGTCAATCCTCTCACTAAACGTGTGGAGCATGACCTCTAACAGAAGGACTGGCATATCAATAAGATGATCAAAAATTTATGCACTCAAAAAGTCAGTGAGCAAAAAATTTATTTTTTCGCATCTTCTACTTTCTTTGTATCGAATGGCGGAAAGAAACGTGTGATCTCAGTATTGGCTGCATCTCGTGAATCCGAAGCGTGAATGATATTTTCTGTACCAGGTAAGGCAAAATCGCCTCTGATCGTCCCAGGAACGGCATCCGCTGCTTTTGTTGCACCGACCATTTTGCGTACGAGATCGATCACATCTTCACCTGTTAATACCAGATAGACGACTGGACCAGAAGTCATATAGTCGATCAAGTCATCGAAAAAGCTTCGATTAGATAGATGTTGATAGTGTTCTTTTGCTAGTTTTTCAGTCATCGTCGCGAATTTCATTTCAGCGATTGCGAATCCTTTTTCTTCAAAACGCTGGATGATTCGGCCAATCAAATGACGTCTTACCCCATCAGGTTTGATAATAACAAGTGTACGTTCCATATCCTTCACTCCGATCTGTTGTGATAGGTTCATTATACCTAGAGAAAGAAAACATGACAAACGAATCCCTTAGAGTTTCAATTTTTTTGAAAATGTGTTTGACATTCCAGCCAATAGTTGTTACATTAGGTGAGGGAAAACTGAATAAGATTTGTTAGGTGAGGCTCCTATACAAACATAGGCTACTGCCCAAAAATGTCGAGAGACGCCAATGGGTAGAACAGGAATTGTCGAGATAAGGCTTTTCATAAGGTAGCTAAAAGCGCTTTTGCTTTTTACGTTGTATAGTGCCAAAACTCAACGAGTAGATCATCCATGCTTTTTTTTGTGCACTTTTTTGACCTTTCGCTGAGTTTTGGCGAAAGGTTTTTTGTTTCTCACCAATCTGTTTTTTCAAATAAAAAGGTGTTAGAGGGTGATCAAGTTGGGAAGTTGAAGTATCCAGTAGTCGGCCAAGAAAGTAATTTAAGTAAACGAAAGGAGATGAGAACAAATGGATGAAAGTCCGGTGTACAAGGAGACAAAGCGTTGGTATGTTGAGACTATTATCTATCTGTTCTCAGCGCCTTTAGAACACTCTGTCTCCGTTGATTAGATAAACGATCAAGCGCACAACAGATATCAGTGTGTGCTTGATAAGATCAAAGGAGGAACACGAGATGGAAAAAAAGAAAGAAACAAAAAAAGTCTACGCTGGTTTTGCTAGTAAAAATAAGCAACAGTTATTTGACTTATTTCAAACAACACAAAAAGGCTTGTCTTCAGAACAAGTAGAAAATTTAAGAGAAACTTATGGAAATAATAGTATTTCATATGGAAAGAAAACGCCGTTTATTGTAGAAGTGATCAAGGCGTTTATCACCCCTTTCACATTAGTATTGATTGCTTTAGGAATTATTTCTTTTATCACCGAGTATCTATTAGCTGCTCCAGCAGATAAAGATTTGTTTGGTGTAATCATAATTTTTGCCATGGTGTTAGTCAGTGGCACGATGACCTTGATCCAATCCGTACGTTCGAACCAAGCTGCTGAAAAGTTGAAATCATTGGTGAAAGTAACAGCTGCCGTAAAACGAGATGGTGAATACAAAGAAATTCCTATGGAGGAAATTGTTTGTGGCGATCAAGTTCGTTTGTCAGCGGGAGATATGATCCCAGCAGACATGCGGTTGCTTTCTGCTAAAGATTTATTTATCTCACAAGCGGCATTAACGGGTGAAAGCTATCCCGTTGAGAAACATGCGACTGTGTGCTCTGGAAGAACACAAAGCGAAACGAGTTATGAAAATATTGCATTCATGGGAAGCAATGTGATCAGTGGTAGTGCAGAAGGTATCATCATCTCTGTTGGGAACGACACGATGTTTGGACATGTGGCACAAAACTTATCACAAAAACCGATAAAAACAAGCTTTGAATTAGGCATCCAAAAAACATCCATGTTGTTGATCAAATTCATGGCATTGATGGCACCAACTGTGATCGTGATCAATGGATTTACAAAAGGAGACTGGTTAGAAGCATTCTTGTTTGGTTTATCAGTCGCTGTTGGGTTAACACCAGAAATGCTACCGATGATCGTTACGACAAATCTGGTCAAAGGTGCCAGTGCTATGGCAAAAAAAGGAACAGTCATCAAAAATCTAAATGCCATTCAAAATTTTGGTGCGATCGATGTCCTTTGTACAGATAAAACAGGTACATTGACTCAAGATAAAATTATTTTAGAATACCACATGGATTGTGAAGGAAATGAAAATGACCGAGTACTGCGCCACGCCTACTTGAATAGTTACTACCAAACTGGATTAAAGAATCTTTTAGATGTTGCCATTATCGATGAAGCAGTTGAGACGTTAGATACAGAGAAGATTCGTTATCAAAAAGTAGATGAAATCCCCTTTGATTTTGAACGTAGAAGAATGAGTGTCGTGGTGGCTGACCCAGCTGGAAAAACGCAAATGATCACAAAGGGTGCAATCGAAGAAATGTTAAGTATCTCTTCATACATCGACCTTGGTGGTGAAGTCAAACCATTGACTGCTGAACAAAGAGAAACAGTTTTGGCGAAAGTGAAGGACTTGAATGAAGATGGGTTGCGTGTGATCGGTGTCGCGCAAAAAACGAATCCAAGTGTCGTTGGAGAATTTTCAGTGAAAGATGAGTCAGAAATGGTCTTGATTGGCTATCTTGCTTTCCTTGATCCACCAAAAGAAACAACCAAACAAGCATTGAAAGCTTTGAAAGATCATGGTGTTGCTGTAAAAGTATTGACTGGTGACAACGAGTTGGTCACACGTTCTGTTTGTCGACAAGTAGGCTTACAAATCAATGAATTGATCACTGGCGAGAAAATCGCTGAGATGTCTGATAAGGAATTAGGAAAAGTTGCTGAGGCACATGATGTCTTTGTCAAATTGAATCCGCAACAAAAAGCACGATTAACCACTGCCTTACGTAACAATGGTCACACAGTAGGTTTTTTAGGCGATGGTATCAACGACGCACCAGCAATGAAAGTCGCAGATATCGGTATTTCAGTAGATACAGCAGTAGATATTGCAAAAGAATCAGCGGATGTTATCTTGTTAGAAAAAGATTTGATGATTTTAGAAAAAGGATTATTGTCAGGTAGAGAGACTTTCGGCAATATTATGAAATACATCAAAGCGACAGCTAGTTCAAACTTTGGCAACATGTTTTCTGTCTTAGTAGCTAGTACATTCCTTCCATTTTTACCTATGCTACCGTTACAAATTTTATTCTTAAATTTGATTTATGATGTATCTTGTATCTCTTTGCCATGGGATAGAATGGATAAAGAATATTTGCATGAACCAAAAAAATGGGAAGCATCAAGTATTGGCAAATTTATGGTGTACTTCGGACCAACGAGTTCCGTTTTTGACATCACGACCTATCTATTGATGTACTTTGTGATTTGTCCAGCAGTGGTTGGTGGAAGTTACCATACATTGACTGGCTCACAACAAGTTCTATTTATCGCATTGTTCCATGCTGGTTGGTTTGTTGAATCTTTATGGACGCAAACCTTAGTGTTACATGCGTTACGGACACCTAAAGTGCCTTTCTTGCAAAGTAATGCCACTTTTATTATGTTTTCAATTACAACATTAGGTATTCTGGTAGGTTCTGTTCTTCCTTTTACTAATTTTGGTGAAGGACTAGGATTGTTACCATTACCAGCTAACTATTGGATTTGGTTGATCGTGACTGTTATCGCTTATTTAGGATTAGTTACATTCATGAAAAAAATCTATATCAATAAATTTGGAGAACTATTGTAAAAGAAAATCTTTTCTGCACTTTCGTACGGGGAATTTGAGCATCCTTCAGGTAAGATTTCAATAAAAAAATAAACTTCATTTAAATGGTTCGCTTATTCTATAAAATTTTAGCGAATCGCTGCATCGTTCCATCAATAGTAAAACGCTGATAGATTAGGTATTTTAAATACCTAATCTATTTTTTTTCTGCGCTACTAAAAAAGTCAAGTACTCGCGTAAGTTATATTTAAATAATTTTTCAAAAAAGAATAAATTATATTTAAATATAACGGAAACAAGCGTTATACAATGTGTTCGAGCGATTGTTTAAAAGCAATCTATTATTACCCGTTGCCAGCTATTGTTATGTTGGATAAAGAAAATCTATGATTCAAGTAAGACTCAAAATGCTTGATTTTTAGAAAAACTAGATAACGATAAACCATTGATATAGCAGTTCGATCAAACATTGAATCAAATGGATCATTTGTCTCACTTCTTGACTCGCAACGGGATAAGGGGGCGAAGAATGGATCAATTGAAGCAATCCGACGGGGAAATACTCTTGGGAAATACGATCATAAGAGTATGCTGGGAATCGTGGCTTCAATAGAAGCGGGAATGATATATTGTCGTAGTTACTCTAAGTAGATTTAAGCGAATAACTAATGATAAGTGAGTGTAGTTGGGGTTACGGTCACGAATAGTTGCGCTATCGTTTATAAAAATAGCTGTTTGTTTAGATCGGTAGCTAATAATGTTGAGACAGGTAGATAAAATTTTTGTTACAGAGGTTTGAGTCGAAAATAGTGGAGTCTAAAATTGATCCTTTAAGGTCGGAACATAAGTGTTCAAACAAATAAGCCATCATTCATGAAAAATTGTATTTTACAAATTTTTATGAATGATGGCTTATTTATGAAAAATGGTGTTTGGGAATAGAATGTATTCATTTTTGAAGGGATTACGCATGGTCATTCGATGAGTATAAACAAAAAAATAAGATTATAATGCAAAACTCGAAATAAAAAAACAACAAAACGCACTCGGAAAAATAGCCGTTTAAAAAAATGACTGGTTCTTTACTATAATATAATTCATGAAAATTTCATTCGTTTTTCATGGTAGAAAATTAAATAAGCAGAAAATGGGTGATAAAGCGAATTAGCGACACATGATTAACGTTGATATAACAGCTTTTTTACTTTCAATTGAATTTTTTTGAAATAGCTTGTTATTTTTTAAAGTCAAATAAAATGCTCTGAAAAAAAATAATCGTTTTTCAGTAATAAAGAAATTTTTTTTAAAAATAACTGGATTTAACATTATACAATACAAAAAGAATCAAGCAAGCAATAATAATTATCAATAAGTTAATTTTGTTGTATGAAGCAGAAGGGAAGATAAGATGAAAAAAAATATTGTTATGTGTGTTGCCGCAATGCTTCTTTTTTCAGGAATAACTTCTCCATTGTCAACCGTCGTGCAGGCAGTGGATGCTGAAAATGACTCAGTCACTCTATCACCCACAACTCAAACAGAAGAGTCGATTGATCAAACCATGCAAAGTGAAGAGACAGTCACACAGACAACAGAATCAGTAAAAGAGGAGGTGAAACAGTCAGAGGCGCAGACACAAGAATCGACGACTGAAGAAAAACACTTTACTTTAACTTTTATGACAGATAGCACTCATTTATTCGAATCAGGAGCGGAAGTTAAAGAACTGACAGTGAAGGAAAACGAAAAATTAGCAAGTAATGATATCCCGAGTTTTGCGGATGATCAACAATTGAACGGTTGGGAAGTTGAAGGCAAACTCTATACGAATGAAGAAATCAGCCAATTAACAGTGACGAAGGATCTACAATTAAAAGCAGTATTTAAACAACAGGCGTTCCGCTCTTTGAGAAGTACAGATGCTTCGATCAAAGATACGATTGCTACCGCGGATAAGACGAAAGTACTTGTTGTACCAAATCCCACAGATAGCACGCAAGCTTACCAGACATATGCTGCATCAGATGCCGGAGTAAAAGCGGCATTAAATGATTTGTATCATGCGGGCAATATGCAAGATTACGTCATGTATATTGGATCAAACGTCACATTAACAGCTGCAACAGTCGCTAACAATATTCCAAGTACGGTCGATGCAACTAATGCTACGTTTGCCTCATTAAAAGATAAAGTAAATAAACTAGTGATCACTGGCCATTCAGATGATCCAATCACACAAGATTTAACGGTACCATCTGGTGCAAAAACACTTGCTTTTACTGCGAATGCTTACTTTGGTTCAACGATTACTTTACGAAATATTAGCTATACCGGCTCTTACTTCTATATGAATGGACACAGCTTGAATTTGAATGGGGGAGCAAACGGTAATGGTATTTCAATCTATGGTGGAAGCAATTCAGGAGATGTCGTAGGGAATCCGGTAATCACCATCAATACGACAGGTTCTTATACATGGAATATCTTTGGTGGTAATCAAAATGGCGGCACGCTGAAAGGGAATACGAGTATCGTTATCAACAATACGAATAATGGGGGAATCAATACATTAGCAGGAGGAGCTAATATTGGTACCGTTGATGGAAACGTCTCTACGATTATCAATAATGCGGGTGGACGAATCACGAATTTGTACGGTGGTGGAAATGGAACCAGTGCGACCAATACAGCAAATGTTACGGGCACTGTATCTACAACTATCGGGATTACAAATAGTGCAACAGGGTTTCAATTAAGTACCTTTTATGGTGGTGTCATCTACGGGAATATTGGTGGAAAAGTAACCAATAACATTTCAGGTTATGGTCGTTGGTACGGCGCAGGGGAACGATTCATCGGTGGGTCCTCTCGAGGAAATATCGGAACCAATCGTTCAACTGACGGAATCGAAACAAATTTGGATAGTAGTTTATACAGTGCTGGACGGGCAGAATTTGAAGGCGGCAATCGTTATACCGGTACGGTCACTGGGAATATCACGAATACGGTCAAAGCAGGAACCCCATCTGCCGGTGGAATCAATGACTTCAATGGGGGCGCCGGCAATAACGTGGTTAAATTCAATAAAAGTGGGATTGGGGCATCAAATGAAACAACCTATGATGCGTATACACCACAACAAAGAGCGGATTTAGCCAAAGCTGCAGCAGAGTTCAAAGTCTTCGGTAACATCACCTCAAAATTAGTCAGTGGTTCATTCAATAATGGTGCAATTTGGACAACAGCAGCAGGTCGCGGTGGCTACATCGAAGGTAACACAACGATTGAAGTTGGAACGGCTAATGCAGATGGTTCAATCGGCGGAGCTGGCTTTGCCTATTCCGGATCAATGCCAACCGATTTAGCCTATTCGACCACGAAGAAAAATCGTGGGGAAGCTTCTGGTTGGGACGTTGTAGGTGGAGGTGGTTATCCTGCTTCAAATGATACATGGGACATCTATATTAAAGGAGATACACAAACAGTATTAAATAATACTGTAGCGCGATGGACTTATGGTGGTTCTTATTCAGGGGTTATTGAAGGAAATAGCTCAAACATATTAAATGGTGGAATCGCTGATACGTTAGAAGGTACAGGCTATGCAGGTACACGTGTGTATGGTAACGGACAAACCATCGTCAATGATGGTCAAGTAGACTGGTTCTTATCTGGTGGCGGATGGGATGACAAAAAAATTGTCGGAAACGTAGGAGTGACCGTTTATGAAGGCGTCATTAATGCTTCAATGGGTGCATCCTATGGCGCAAGTGGTGGACATACTGTCACTGGAAATTCAGATAATCGCATCTATGGTGGGAACTTCTCTGGTACTCCACGAACTGGTTCTAATGGCTTTTCTGGTGGTATCACAAACTATGGGTCACTACTTGGAAATGCTAGTTTACTCATCGATTTACGAAACTATGACGGTGAATTCAAGTTGCCAGGTAATACGTATATCACAGGTGGACGACCATATGGACAAAACACGAATTTGGGGACATCTGCAGACAATACGATTACGTTGAATATCTTTACCAAACCAGGTGTGGATTCATTAAATGGTGCGAGCATTTATGGGGATGGTGGTAGTAATGCTGCGTACACCAAAAATGGCTCGATCCAGATGAATATCCAAGCGGAGGGTTCTAGTATTGGTAATCTGTATGCTACACAGTATTCCAATATCAGCAGTGGGAAAATTTTGCGTAATGTTACTGCTAATGTTCAAGGAGCGGTCAGCATCAACGGTTTATCCGGTGGTTCAGCCAGTGATAACTTTACGAATACGATCGCTAGTGCTAGTACAAACAAAGTCGTGTTCAATTTTGGTGAGAATGTCGATGGTACAAACAACTATCAAACTGATCCAATCAATCTTACTGGACTAGGCATCGTCAATTTCACCGAATTAAATGTAACAAACGGATTGAAATTAATGGCAAATGGCGGAAATATCAAAAATGGTTTATCTGCGACTGCTGCCAATCATGCAACAACCTATCATTCATTTGGGGACATCCATCTGTCAAAAAATGCTGGGATCGGCGTTTCAACTTCTAGTAACTTAATTTCAGCAGCTAAGTTAACTATAGAGGATGAAGCCACTTTAGAAACGATTCCTGGAACAGGAAAAGTGAATATTTCAGATGTCGAGTTTCCTGATCCTGCAAAAGATGAATTAGTCTGGATCAAGTCAACTACTGGAGATTCAGCAACGCAAGTAGATAGTACCGGTACATGGTTCGGTGCAAATAAAGCCTATCAAGTTTTGACAATCAATCCAACGATTGCCAATGCAACAAAGCTAACACCTTTGAATTTCAGAGGAACTGAAAAAGCAACTGGGAAAAGCTTCATCGGAGATAACGATGTCTCAAAATCCGGTAGTGGTTATGGTATCGCCATACCTGGTTCAGTTATCGATTATGAAGTAGAAAATCCTGGGATCGCTCAAGGCAAAGGAAGTATTTTTCATGACGTCAGTGAAGTGAAAGAAGGAAATGCGCCATTAGTCTTGAATGCATGGGGAACAGAAACTGCAGGTACAAAAGTTCAAAAAGGGCGCTTGGTGATTCCATCAGGAAAAGGTATCACACCAAAATTAAGCTTTGAACCAGAAACACAAACAACTGGTTCATGGTTGTACCAAGCAGAAATCATCAGTTCAAAAAAAGGAGATACCCCGACAACGATTGCTGAACAAAAGGATTCTTCAACGATCGATTGGCAATCGCCAGATAGCGAATACAGTTATGAAGTCAAAGTGAAGTATTCGAATGCAGCTGAGCTTTCTGCTAAAAATGTGATCATTTCTGAAAAAGAAGCACAAGATTTAGTCGATAAACAATCGATTTTAACATTGATGGAGGCGAAGGGACGTCCATTCTTTACGGATTCGATCACCGCTGATGTGATGGACGAGATCAAGCAACCACTAGCTGCAGATGAAGTTTCCAGAAAACATGTCATTGATTACAAAGTCGGTACGACAGGGAATGAAAAGGAACAACAAGCAAACTTGATTGTTGTAAAAAATGAAGCAACGATTTCGACGGATCGCAGTTTTGCAGTCTATGCAAAAGATGTTCGGATGAGTTTATCTGATGCCAATGGGTTGACGTCTCAACAAGAGTTGAATCAACGAACACTGGCACAAGTGATCTTAGCCGATGGCAGTGCGAATCAAGTACCAACGTTGACAGACGCAACGTTTTCAGCAATCAAGAATGCGACAGAAGCGGAAGTTTTAAAAAATGTTTCAACGACGTATAGCTATCAACTAAATGGAATAACAACTGAAAAAACAATCAATGTAGCAATTACAGGGACATTAGAGCTTAAAGAAGTACCAAATACGATGAATTTCGAGACACAAAAAGTTAAGACAACGACTCAAACGTATTGGCCATTGATCGAAGGTGATTTGATCGTGAAAGATACAAGAGGTTCTGAACGGGATAGTTGGCAATTGACAGTCACTGAAAAACAACCTTTGACTTCGGGGACAACCCAACTTTCTAATACACTTTCATTTACAGACGGTACAAAGAATACCGTACTCGGCCCCAATGCAGTGATCGTGGAAGAGAAGACACTGACGACAAATGGTGAATATCTTGTCAATCAAGAGTGGGGACAAACGAACAACAAAGGAATCAAGTTAACTGTTCCTCCGGAAAAACAAAAAGTCGGAAGTTATCAAGGAACATTATCATGGTCATTGGTTGCAGCACCTGGTAACCCATAGAAAACACGACGATAGAGAATAGGTGGGAAAGATGAAGAAAAAAAGGTGGAAGATCCTTGTGTTGTTAGAACTTCTTTTTACTCAAACGCCAATTGGTCTAGCCGATGAAGAGCAATCGTTCAAAAGTGAGGGTGTTACAGGATTTTATGGCACCTATGAATATCCTGAAGCAGGAAGTAGCAGTTCCGAAGAAGGGGTGGGTGAGCCAACTTCCCCCAGCTCTACTCAAGAGGATCAAACGTCCTCTGAAAAAAATGGAGCAACTGTGGAACAGCAAGAGGCGATACAAGGGGATAGCAAACAGTTACCAAAAACTGGAGAATACAGAAGTAAACAATTTACGATTATTGGAAGTTTCCTTCTTTTGATCGTATTGATAATTATTGTTATAAAAAGGAGAAGAAGAGAAAAATGAAAAAGACAACGTTGTTAACAGCTGGAATTATTTTATTTAGTACACTAGTAGGAACAAGCACAGTATTTGCTGCGGATGAAACTGCAAGCTATGAGACAAATGGAGTGATCGCATTTGAAGCAGATACCGATCCAACAAACCCGGTTGATCCAACTGATCCAACAAGTCCGGTAGAACCAGTAGATCCAACTGATCCAAATGGACCAAATCCAGGGACGAACGGACCATTATCAATTGATTTTGCTTCAAGCTTCCAATTTGGGAAACAAAAAATCACTACTGTCACAAAAGACTACTATGCACAGATCCAAACATTCAAAGATGGAACAGACGGACCAAACTACGTCCAAGTAACAGACAAACGTGGAACACAAGAAGGATGGAGCTTATCTGTCAAGCAAGACAGTCAATTCAAAACTGATGCTGATGAAGAGTTATCTGGTGCAGTACTATCCTTAAGTAACGGTGCAAGTGCATCGATCATGGATGATCAATACAAACCAGATCTAGTAACACAAAACACATTGACTCCTGGAAGCGAATCAGTCTTGATGACTGCTGACGCGGGTAAAGGCATGGGAACTTGGATCTACAAATTTGGTACGGATGCCACACAAGGCGCAACTGCTGTAAAACTTAACGTACCAGGTAAAACGGTCAAATTAGCGAAAGAGTATAGCACCACATTGACATGGAGCCTTAAATCTACTCCAGCACCATAAAAGAAAAAGGCAGAAAATGAATCACTTTGGGGGATCGTATGAAAAAAACAGTAAGTGGTTTAATGATCATTAGTCTTTTGACAGGAGTTACGGTTACCGTCCAAGCAGTAGATCAAGCAAAGTATACAAGTAACGGTACGGTCAATTTTATACCTGATACGGAACCAACCGATCCAGTCAATCCAATCGACCCTGATCCAGACAAACCGGTTCATCCAACTAATCCAGATGGAACCGACCCAGAACCAGGTACAAAAGGGCCACTATCGATCGACTTTGCTTCAAGTTTTGATTTCGGCATGAATAAGATATCGAATAAAACAGAAACCTATTATGCCAAAGCACAGACTTATGTAAATGACGATGGCACATTTTCGGATCTAGTCACACCAGATTATGTCCAAGTGTCTGATCACCGAGGAAATAATGCTGGTTGGACATTGAAAGTATGTCAAAACGGTCAATTTAAGAACGATGACACATTAAACAACACGTTGACTGGCGCGGTAATCGAATTGCAAGATCCGGTAGTCAAATCAAATGCAGAGGGTGTGGCTGCACCGACTGCGACCACTGAAATCGCCTTAGATCCAAACGGTGCAGAATCAATTGTTCTAAGTGCAGGACAAGATGCAGGTTCTGGCACGTGGATCGAAGCGTGGGGGGATAAAGTGGAGACAATCACAATGAAAGACCAAAAAAATAAAGACGTATCCTCAATGGTTACAAAAAGTGTTTCATTGACCATCCCGGGTAAAACGCCGAAAGATGCAGTCACGTACTCAACAACATTAACTTGGAATCTATCTGATACACCAGGAAATTAAGAATGGAGAAAATAAAAATGAAAAAATCACCAATGATCTTATTATCAACAATGTTATTAGGCGGAGTATTTAGCACAGTTAGCGTAGCAGCAGCTGATGGTGGAGAGTATACTTCAAATGGTGTCATCAATTATGTGCCAAATACAGAGACGACTGATCCAGTTGATCCACTTGATCCAGAACAACCAGTGACGCCAGTTGATCCAACAAATCCTGATGGTAAGCCAAATCCAGGTACAAATGGACCATTGTCGATCGACTTTGCTTCAAGTCTAGTCTTCGGTGAACAAAAAATCACGTCTAAAACGCAAACATACTATGCTGCAGCACAAAAATATAAAGATGCAAGTGATGTTGAAAAAGAAGGACCAAACTTTGTTCAAGTATCTGACAACCGCGGAACTGAAACAGGTTGGACATTGAAAGTAAAACAAAATGCACAATTCAAAACAGCGGAAGACCAAGAATTGACAGGTGCAAAAATCACATTATCAAATGGTAATGTCGTGACTGGTTCACAATCAGCAAAACCAACAGGCGTTGCAACTTTCAGCTTAGATCCAAGTGGTAGTGAATCATTAGTGATGAGTGCGAAAAATGGTGAAGGTGCTGGAACGTATTTGATGGATTGGGGAAATTCAGTGGATACCGCGAAAAATAGTATTGCACTAGAAGTACCAGGTTCAACGACAAAATACGCAAAAGCTTATCAAACAACGTTCACTTGGACGTTAACAGATGCGCCAGGAAACTAATCGAATACAATCTGGTCAAGGCAAAAATGAAAGAACTTTTTGTCTTGACCTAAAAAAAATTGGTGCAACGCAGTGATATTAGTTACCTTTGAAGGGATAGAACGCTTCTGTCATAGCCTCGCCAACATCTAATTTATCAGGGAGTTAAAAATATTATGAAAAAAAGATTTATCCTTATTGTCAGCCTCATTGTTGCCATGCTAAGTATGGTTCCAGTCCAATCAACTTTTGCATCAGAATTTAATTTTGCGGTTACCCCAGTGATTCCTGAAAATCAAATCGATAAAGAAAAAACATATTTCGATCTATTGATGGAACCTGACAAACAACAAACAATCGAAGTCCAATTACGCAATGACACAGACAACGACATCACGATCGAAACCACGATCAACAGTGCAACAACTAATTTGAATGGTGTGGTGGAGTATGGTGAAAATAAAATTGAACCCGATAATAGTTTGGTTTACAATTTAAAAGATTATGCGAAAGCAGAGCCAGAAGTGACGTTACCAAAACATTCGGAAGTGACAGTGCCAATCACAGTCACGATGCCAGCAGAAAAATTTGATGGTGTCATGGCAGGCGGGATCACTTTTAAAGAAAAAACGGATGACACTCAGGACTCTTCTTCCGAAGATAAAGGATTAGCCATCAAAAATGAGTACTCTTACGTAGTTGCATTATTGATCCGTCAAAATATGACAGCGATCAAGCCTGATCTCAAAGCAACGAAAGTGGAACCCGCACAAGTCAATGCGAGAAATGTGATCAATGTACATTTGCAAAACCCTCAAGCGGTTTACTTGAATCAATTGAATGTAGCAACAACGATCACGAAAAAAGGATCAGCTGAAGTGCTGTACGAAAGCCAAGCCGAAAGTATGCAAATGGCGCCAAATTCTCACTTTGCTTACCCCATTTCTTTAAATGGTGAAAAGTTGGAAGCAGGGAAGTATACGATGAAGATGACTGCTTACGGCGAAAAAGCTGAAGATGGAGAATACAAAGTCAAAACTTCTAATGGCTCTGAGGAAACCTATAAATATAAATGGGAATTTGAAAAAGACTTTGAAATCAAAGGCGAAGTTGCTAGGGAATTAAACGAAAAAGATGTGACGATCGAACAAGACAATACTTGGATCTATCTATTATTCGGTATCCTATTATTATTGATTCTTTTACTTCTATTTATTTTTTGGAAAAGAAAAAAACAAAAAGATGAAGACGAATCTGAAAATAAATAATATCAATCCCTGATAAAAAAACGTCTGACTGATCAAATAAATAAGATCAGTCAGACAATTTTTGCTTGGAAACGAATGGTTTCACTTACTTAAAATGTCTAATCAAAAAAGGGGGAGAAAAGTGAAAAGACAAAAAATCGCCATATTAGGAACACTTTTGTTCGCGGCAGTCTATTTTGAATCTTCCAACTATATATATGCAGAAACGATCATTTATGATCCGTTGAATCCAACAGAAGAAATCCAAATTCAACCAGTTACTCCCCAACGGCCTGTAACGGATGAGAAAGAAGCAAAGGTTGAACACACCGAACAATCACAAGATACTGCAATTATAAATAACGAAAAGCAGAAAGTTGAAGAACAACCACCAGCCGAATTACCGTATCAAGATTCTTCAATTCCTAAAAAAAAGCGACCAAACAAAACAAAATTATTAGATAACCAGGGCGATATTATTAGCCAGATTGCTAGTACATCACGTAAAATAACCTTAGATGATCAATTTTTTTCTGATGATCACTCTCATAGCCAAGTGATGTTGCCACAGTCGAGTGGTTCTGGTTCTGCTAGTTCAGATAATAGTCAGATGGCAGCAATGAGCTACTTATTTTCAGGTACGATACTCTATGGAGAAAAACCAGAAGGTAGAGGAAATCAAAATGTTCAAACTATTTTTAGATAAGCCAGCGCAACGAAAGTTAGAGTTGCTACGTTATTTGGAAACAAAGCCACTTTTAATTGAAAATCATGAAAAAGTGCTGGAAGAATTGGATATCTCTTATTTTTTGCTGAATAAGTCAATGGAAGAATTGTCACATGATTTTGTGGACTATGGGCTAACGGATGAATTTCAACTGTTTTTCGAAGGAAATAACGTCCGACTGATTGAGAGTGGTCGAGGGAATTCGACAATTTTAGGTGAAATGTATGTCCGCCATTCCTTTGGTTTTTTGATGTTACAAGAAATATTTTTTGAAACGTTCGAATCTGTCAATGACTATGCAATCAAGAATTATATCAGTCATCCCCTCGTCTACCAAAAGCTGAAAGACATGCGTACGAGATTAGCAGACAAAAAACTTACAGTCACAAAAAAATTCTTACTAAGTGGGGAAGAAGGCTCTGTACGTGGATTGGTGACGTTTTATTTCACCAAATTATACGGACGGGCTTATTCGGTTTATCCAACAGAGATCACGAAACCAGTGGAAGAATTGATTCGGTTGCTTGAACCGAAATTCGCTGCTTCTTTTACAGGTTTTAGTGAAACAAAACTCCAACATTTTCTTTCAGTCAGCTTGATTCGAATAAAGCAAGGTTGGCGAATGTCCGAGAATAAAAAAAGTCAATTGACATTCAATAAAAAAATGTTAGAAACTAATGATTTCTTTCGAAGCATATTTTCTTGGCTTGAAAAAGAGGCAAAGATCGATACGGAAAAAGAGCTATATAGCGAAGCGCAACAGATTTTTGCTTATCTTGTTGTCGAAGGCGCAATCAATGAGCCGGAACTTATTGAGGGAGTGACACTAAAGGAAATACTTGCCTTGAATGACTTATTTCTTGAAGAACTTGGACAAGCATTTATTCTCTCAGAGAATCAGCTAAAAGAAATCAGAAGACAGCTGACGGTCTTGCATTTGAAGATCAAATATTTCAAAGAAGAAAATATTGATGACAATAACAACCTGGATGTCACTTATTTTTATGAAATGTATCCAGAATATTTTTTGTTTTGCAGAGATTACATCAAAAAACAAAAAAAGAACAAGCAAATTTGGCTCGCAAAAGAATTTTTATTTTTTCATTATGTGTTAGTGATGATGGATATATTACCCATCGATCAACAATTGAAACCGCTCCGTATTTGCATTGATTTTTCCTTTGGACCACAATTTAATGCGTTGATCAAAAATAATATCCAGAAAATCTCTGACTTGAATATCATCTACCAAACGAAGGCAGATGATGAAACAGATCTACTTTTGACAGATAAAGAAATCTGTTCTTTTGGAGACTTGTTCCAAATCATTTGGTTAGTTCCTCCAAGGGCAGTCGATTGGGCTAATTTTACGAATCAATTATTAAAGATTCGTAGAAATAAAATAACTAAAATGAATCCGAATAATTGAGTACGGAGGGTGAGTGTAATTATTACTCATAACAAAAATGCTTGAGATCCCATTGGTTTGAATGAAAAAACATGATACACTACAGATATTGTTTTTTTGAAAGGATCAGTGGATATGAAGGGTGCAATATTTGACTTAGATGGACTATTAGTTGATACAGAAAGAACTTATCGTGACGGTTGGCTATGGGGATTCAAGCAATTTGATATCGAAATACCTCAAGAAATCGTTGATACATGGGGTGGAAAAAATTGGAAACAAAGCTATGATTTGTTGATCAAAATGGCGGGAACACCGGAAATGGTACAAAAGGTTCGCGAAAAACGAGAAGAATATTTTTATCAACAACTGCATAGTGGCGCTATCCAATTAAAACCTCATGCAAAAGAAGTATTGAAAGAATTGAATGACCAAAAACTCATTCTTGGTCTCGCAACGACGACGGTAACAAAACGAGCAAACAATATTTTGGATCAATTTTCTTTGAAGCCTTATTTTCATACATATACCTTTGGGGATGAAGTGTCTGAAAATAAACCTTCACCAATTCCTTATCTAACTGCGCTAGAGCGGTCGGGATTGACAGCGTCAGAAGCCTTTGCAGTGGAAGATTCTTTGGTTGGTGCGACCGCCGCATCACGAGCAGGAATGGGTGTTGTTTTGATTCCAGATTCAAGCTTTGATCGGGCTTATACCGAAAGAGAAAAAGCAGATTTATCGATCTTAGCAGAAGGTACCGATCTTTTGATCGTGTTGGAGATGTTAGAAAAACAAAAAGGAAAAAAATAAACGGCTGGAAATCCAGTGCCACCAACGATTTTTTTATTGATCAATCGACTGAGTGCATATTTTTTTAAATTTCTTGCTTGACTTTTTGTTTTCACTTAGATAAAGTGTTCTCAACAACAAAATATGGATTCGTTGATAAGGAAAGTAAACTTGGAAACTTCAAAGAGAGGCTCTGGTTGGTGGAAAGAGTCAAGTAAGAAAAGTTGAAAAATGGCCTTGGAGAATAACTTGTCGATAAGTAGGCAAGTTCGGAAATGTCTGACCGTTAAAACGGACAACCAATCTCTCGTAAAGAGATGTTGGATCGAGGGAAGGAAACTTCCGAATAAAGGTGGTACCACGATACGTCGTCCTTTTATCAGTAGATTTATGCTGATAAAAGGATTTTTTTTATATTTTTTGCGTTGAAATAGTAAGTACAAATACAAAAACCTTTAACAGAGAGCTTCGGTAGCTGAGAAGAAGCAAGGCGGCATGTTTGGAAAATGGCTATTGAGCAATTCACCCCGAGCAAAATTGTGAGACGGTGACGGTCGCAACCGTTAGCTTGCTAGAGTATGATTGTACTCGAAGAGGAGTTACATGTAAGTGTAACTTGAACATGAGGTGGTAACACGCAAAAAGGCGTCCTCAAGAAAGTGATGAGTCATTTTCTTGAGGATGCCTTTTTTTATCGTCAAACCGAAGGAGGAGTAAAAATGATTGAATTACAAGCAATAAATGTTTCTTTCCAACAAAAAGAAAAGACGATCCAGGCAGTGAAACAGGTGGATCTTTCGATTGCTAAAGGGGATGTTTACGGAATCGTAGGTTATTCAGGTGCTGGGAAAAGTACGCTGGTTCGTGTCATGAACCTGTTACAAAAACCAACAAGTGGCAAAGTCATCATCAATGGAACAGAGCTAGGAAAACTATCCCCGAAAGAATTACGAAAAGAACGAAAATCGATCGGGATGATTTTTCAACATTTTCACCTAATGGAAAGTCGCACGATTTTTGACAACGTCGATTTCTCGTTGAAATATACGAAAAAATCGAAACAGGAGCGTCGTCAAAAAGTTAATGAGCTTTTAACATTAGTCGGGTTAGAAGAAAAAGCTACTGCGTATCCAAAACAACTTTCAGGAGGACAAAAGCAAAGAGTTGCTATCGCTCGTGCATTAGCCAGTGATCCGCAAGTATTACTTTGTGATGAGGCAACGAGTGCCTTAGATCCAAAAACGACCCATCAGATTTTAGCTTTATTGAAAAAACTGAATCAGCAATTAGGGTTGACAATCGTTTTGATCACACATGAGATGCAAGTCGTTAAAGAAATCTGCAACAAAGTAGCTGTGATGGAAAACGGGGAAGTGATCGAACAGGGAAGTAGCGTTCAGATTTTCAGTGCACCAAAAGAAGTTTTGACGCAAGAGTTTATCCGGACAGCCACCCACGTTGACCAAGCATTAGAAACGATTCGCTCGCATCGTGCTTTTGCAGATCAGTTGACCAATAAATGGTTAGTGGAATTGAGTTATGTGGGCACACAAACGAATGAACCGTTGATCGCACAACTTTATAGCAAATACCAAGTCAGTGCGAATATTTTATACGGCAATGTAGAACTATTACAAGAAACCCCATTAGGACGATTGATCGTTACTTTATCAGGAGAGATCCATCAACGAGAAAAAGCCTTGGCTTATCTTATTGAATCCGGTGTACAAGCAACGATTTTACAAAAAAATGGCGCAAGTAAGGAAATGAAAGTGATTCAAGGAGGACGCTGATATGACCCATTTCTTAGAAACCTATTTACCTAATGTCTATTTGATACCCGATGAATTTATTGAAGCGACGAAACAAACGTTGTATATGTCTTTTTGGACCGCGTTGATCGGAGGTGCGATCGGTCTTGGTTTTGGGATCGTATTGGTTGTGACACGGCCCCAAGGATTGCTTGAAAATCGCTTGCTTTATGAGGTACTAGACAAGGTCATCAATGTTGTCCGCTCGATTCCCTTTATCATTTTACTTTCTTTACTGGCATTGACGACTCGCTTTTTAGTCGGTACTACGATCGGCGCGAAAGCTGCTTTAGTCCCTTTGATCTTTGGTGTTGTGCCATTTTTCGCTCGACAAGTGGAAAATGCGTTGTTAGAAGTAGATCCTGGAGTGATTGAAGCAGCCGAATCTATGGGAACCAGTCCAATAGGGATCGTTTTTAGAGTCTATTTGATCGAAGGCTTGCCAGGGATCATTCGTGTCTCTGCATTGACGATCATCAATGTCATTGGCTTGACTGCTATGGCAGGAGCAGTTGGGGCAGGAGGATTAGGAAACCTAGCTATTTCTCGTGGGTATAATCGTTTTCAAACAGACGTGACTATCGTCGCCACTTTGTTGATCTTGATCCTTGTTTTCTTAAGTCAATGGATCAGCAATTTATTGATCAAAAAAATATCACATTAAACTGGAGGAATCATCATGAAAAAACTCATTCGTTATACAGTACTTGCTTTTGTTGCACTTATTTGGTTGGCTGGCTGTAGCCAAGGCAATGCCGAAACAGACACAAAAAAACAAACGACAGTAAAACTTGGGATTATTGGAGAGGACACTGACGTTTGGGATGATGTCAAGGCACGTTTAGCAAAAGAAGATATTGACTTAGAATACGTGAAATTTACCGACTATAATCAACCGAATGCTGCATTAGCAGATGGCTCGATCGATCTCAATGCTTTTCAACATCAATTCTTTTTAGACAATTACAATACGGAACACGGAACGGATCTAGTCTCGATCGGCAACACAGTGAATGCACCTTTAGGGATCTATTCCAATACGATCCAATCCATTGATGATATCAAGGATGGCGCAAAAGTAGCTATTCCAAACGACGTCACAAATGGCGGACGGGCGTTGCTATTGCTACAAACAGCTGGTTTGATCAAAGTTGATCCAGCGAAAGGCCAAACGCCGACTACTTCAGATATCACTGAAAATACAAAAAAACTAGACATCTCTGAACTGGATGCCTCACAAACAGCTCGTGCATTGAATGACGTGGATCTTTCAGTGATTAACAGTGGTGTGGCAGTCGATGCAGGATTGAACCCAACGAGTGATGCTATCTTTTTAGAACCTGTCGATGACAGTGCCAGACCATATGTCAACATCATTGTAGCAAGAAAAGAAGATGAAAATAACGAAATCTATCAAAAGATCGTTGACACCTATCAAACGGAAGAAACAGCAAAAGTGATCGAAGAAACATCAAAAGGATCAAGCGTACCTGCCTGGGAAACATTTGGTGAAAAATAAAAAGCAAACTGGAGGAAGCCAATATGACAACATCTACTTTAACAACACATTCTTTTAAGGAAGCAATCCAGCAACGATTAGCTGAATATCAAGCATTAGCACTAGATATCCATGACCATCCTGAGGTAAGTAATTATGAGTTTTATTCCTCAGATGCTTTGATCAAACAATTAGAAAAAGAAGGATTTTCTGTCACAAAAGATGTTGCTGGTCATCGAACAGGATTTGATGCTCGTTACGCTTCAGGAAAACCAGGACCAACGATTGCTTTTTTAGCAGAATTTGACGCTTTACCAGGAATCGGTCATGCTTGTGGACACAACTTGTTTGGTACGTATTCTGTCTTAGCTGCCAGTGTCTTGCGCGAACGAATTGCTGAGATTGGTGGAGAGATTCGGGTATATGGCACACCTGGAGAAGAGGGAGGCGAAAACGGATCAGCTAAAGGAAGTTTTGTACGGGAAGGCTTCTTTGAAGATGTGGATGCAGCACTTTGTGTCCATCCTGCATATCGTTACGGCAAAACGACAGAATCATTAGCGAATGACCCGGTGGACATCAAGTTCCATGGTGTTGCTTCCCATGCAGCTGCCGCACCAGATAAAGGAGTGAATGCCTTAGAAGCGTTGATTCAAGTGTTTAATGGAATCAATGCGTTGCGCCTGCAACTGCCAAAAGACGTCAGTATCCATGGGATCATCACGGATGGGGGAGTCGCTGCGAATGTGATTCCCGAATACGCAGCAGGTCGATTCTACTTACGAGCAAAAAATCGTCAGACATTGAATGAGGTGTATCAAAAAGTCGAAAATATCGTGAAAGGGGCGGCTTTGAGTACGGGAACAAGTTATGAATTTGGATTGTTCCAAAATTCTGTCGATGATGTGATCGTGACGCCTTCATTTGATGCGCTGTTCTTCAGTCATGCGAATGCAGCAGGTGTACCTGATGAAGAAATCGAAACAAAAGAACAAACAAGTCTAGGTTCTTCTGACGTTGGTAACGTGAGCCATGTGATTCCGACGATCCAACCAACCGTCTCGATTGCTGATGAATATATCGCCGGTCATTCGGAAGAATTTAAAGCAGCTGCTCGTAGTGAAAAAGGACTAGCTTCGATTGCCATTGCTGCTGAACTATTGGCAAATACTGCATTAGATCTATTTGGAAAGCCAGAACTTCTAGATAAAATAAAGCAGGAGCATCAAGCAATCCTTGCAAAAAAATAACGGAAAATGATGGATGGGTGAAAGGACTAGATCGTTATGAATCAAAACATTTGTTTTCAGAAAAAATACATTTAGATTGACAAATTGGACAGATGCAGGTAAACTTCATGAAAGTTCACTTTTCACCCAGTAGTAGTTTTGGTGTTTTGTTCAGAAAGTCGGTGGTTGCTGCGAACCGACCAAGCCAATTCTATGAATTACAGGAAAAGTTTTAACAATTAAATCATTCAAATCAAAGTGAAAAACAGATCTGTTTTTAATTAAGGTGGTACCGCGGAGAAATTCGTCCTTAGTTGAAAACAGATCTTTTTGTCTTTTTTTTAGGGAGGAA
This sequence comes from Enterococcus pernyi, assembly GCF_045371165.1. NCBI lineage: Bacteria > Bacillati > Bacillota > Bacilli > Lactobacillales > Enterococcaceae > Enterococcus > Enterococcus pernyi. The sequence goes on along the minus strand of NZ_JBIQDM010000009.1, from coordinate 10,934 downwards.
ACGCAGATGAATTGTGGCGGAGTCATTCGATATCGAAGCTTTTTTAAGACGTAACAAACTTAAAAAAGGAGAATGGATATGGAAAAAATAAAAAAACCTAGTTTTATAGAAGCAGTGAGTGTATTAATAATTATCGTTGCAACGATAGCAGCCGGAGTAGTTGGCTTTAAGATTTCACCGAATATCGCGATTTTGATTGCTATTGGTATGGTCATGGTCTACGCAGTAGTGAAGAAACAGCCAACCGATCGATTACATGAAGGAATCATCAACGGTCTCAAACCGGGGATCATCCCGATCTTTATCTTTATTTTAGTCGGCGCATTGATTGCGGTCTGGATCCAAGCTGGCATCATTCCAACGTTGATGGTCTATGGCTTTAACATCATTAGTGTCCCATGGTTTGTGCCTTCAGTTTTTGTTGTGTGTGCCATTGTCGGCAGTGCAGTCGGTAGTGCCTTTACTGTCATGTCAACCATCGGTATCGCCTTTTTCGGTATCGGCACAACGTTGGGATTGACCCCCGCATTAGTTGTCGGTGCTATTGTTTCTGGGGCAGTTTTTGGAGATAAGATGTCGCCATTATCTGAATCGACAAATCTGGCAGCAGCCATTGTTGATGCGGATCTATTTAAACATATCAAACATATGATGTGGTCAACACTTCCGGCATTTATTGTTTCTTTGATTTTGTTTGCATTTTTAGGACATACAGATAAAGGTGCCAGCTTGACAGAAATCCAAAATGTAACAACTATTTTAGAAAACAACTTTACGATTTCGATCTGGTCTCTAATCCCTTTATTCTTGATGTTGGTTTGTGCTTGGAAAAAAGTTCCAGCGATCTTAACGATCCTGTTGAATATTGCCGTAGCAGTTGGAATGATTTTTATCCAAGATCCAAGCACTTCCTTCTCAGGACTAGCGACAGTCCTCGAATCTGGTTTTCTATCTGAAACAGGAAACACGCAAATCGATGCGTTACTTAGCCGCGGTGGGATCGAAAGTATGATGCCTACAGTTTCCTTGATTATTCTGACGCTTTCATTAGGCGGTTTATTGATCGAATTTGAGTTGATCTCTACAGTTATGGAAGTGGTATCGAAGAAAATGACGACGATACCTAAACTGATTTTTACGACACTAATGACAAGTATTGGTGTCAATCTGTTTATCGGTGAACAGTTCTTATCTGTGATCTTACCAGGAAATGCGTTCAAAGAAACATACAAAAAAGCAGGACTTGATCCAACTGTTTTGAGTCGTACCTTAGAAGATGGAGGGACAGTCATCAATTACCTTATTCCTTGGGGGATTGCCGGTAGTTTTGTTGCCAGCACGTTTGGAATACCAACGATGACCTACTTACCATTCGTATTTTTCAGTTTGCTTTCTCCCGTCTTTTCAATGGTCAGTGCCATTACTGGTTTAGGTATTGCAAAAAATAATGAAAAGCAGGAACAATTGAACGTTGTGAAGGAAACGATATAAACTCAAAAAAATAGTCACCCAATCAGCGGGGGGCTATTTTTTTTTGGATAATCAATGGATTGACTTATCAAGTGAACGTATCGATGAAGTGAAACAACATCTGTTCAAGTGTCGTTGCAAAAAAACGAGGGGGATCTTTTTGGACGAATGGTTCATTCAGGCTCAAAGTTCTCTAAAAAGATTAATAAAAACCAGCTAGAAAGCTCAAAGATCCATCAAGTGATCTCGTATTTTCTAGCTGGTTCATGGGGAAGTTTTAGTTATCTATCTTTACCATCAATCATATCGAAGAAAAAGGCTCATTTTTTATCGTAAAGACATCTTTTTTCTTTTGATAGCTAAAGAAAATCACCGCATATAATAAAGCTGTCAAGACCGTTACACCAATTGAATTTGTCATGAGTATCCCAATCAAGATCAAGCTTAACGCGATCAAAGCAAATAAATTAAAACTTTTGGCTTGCCAAGTGCCTTTCTTCAATGCTAAACGAAAAGCGGCAGCGCTGATCATTAGCCAAATCACGAGTACCGTATAAGAAAGAGAACCGGCTAAGTAACCGAAAAGTTTGTCACCTACGAAATAGGAAAGGATGACCCCTAGATATAGCACGCTGGTACAAAATAATACAGCACGTTGTGGCACATAATGTTTGTTCAACTTTGCCAGTTTCTTGGCGGTGCCTTTTTTGTCTTTCAAACGGAAAAACAAGAGACGAGAAGAAGCATAAACGCCAGAATTGATCGATGAAAAGAGTGCCAAGACAATGACGAAGTTCACGATATCACTAGCAAAAGGGATATTCATCTGTTCAAACACCAAGACGAACGGGCTAACCGCAGAACCAGCTAAAGTATTCCAAGGGAAAAGAATCAGCAATAAGAAAAGCGGAATAATATAGAAGGAAACAATTCGGCCCATGACCCCTTTTATCGCTTTTGGTATGGCTTTTTTAGGATCGTCCGCTTCACTGACAGTAATTGCAATCAATTCTGACCCACCATATGAATAGATAACGACAAGTAATGAACTAACGACCCCTTTTAATCCATGGGGAGTAAAGCCACCGTGATCAGTCAATTGACTTAATGTAGGAAAAATTCCAGTTCCTAACATTTGTTGTCCGACGAGATATAACCCGAAAAGAATCATCAAGATAATGACACTGATCTTCGCAAAAGCCAACCAATATTCGGTTTCAGCAAACAAGCGGACAGAATAAAGATTGATCAGAGTCGTTAAAATAGCTAAAAGTAAGATGAAACACCATGCAGGAACATGCGGAAACCATAATTGTAAGAAGGAAGCTGCTGCTACAGCCTCAGCGATGATATTGATCATCCACATGGAATAATAGACCCAGTCGACGAAATCCGCAGAATGATTACCTAAATAAGGGCGAATCAAGCCAGATAATCCATGTTGTGTATCCCCACCGTCTAAAACTAACTTACCCAGACCACTCATAACAATAAATAAAATACCACCACCGATCAAAAAAGCAAGCAAGACCGCAGGACCAGCGATCCCAATGGCTTCACCACTTCCTTTGAATAAACCAGCACCAATTGCACCACCCAAAGCAAGCATCGTGATGTGTCTGGAGCTTAGCTGTTTTTTTAATTTTGTTTGTTCTGTACTTTCCATCAAAAACCCTCTTTTCTAAAAACATGAATGAAAAAACAAATAGGTTATAAAATAATATTCTCTATAATAACAAATTGTCTGACAATTACAACTATTCTGAAAACTTTTTTGTAATTTTTAATGAAACAATCATAGAACTCTTATCTGTTTTGATAATTATTGTTATATTTCTATAAAAAATAACTTGAAACGAAAGCGTTTCATTCGCTTTTTCCTTTCATGCAGGGCTATTATAAGAGGAAACCCATAATTAATAGGATTGTTTTGAGTAAGTAAAAATAAGGAGTTGATAACTATGAGCCAACACGAACGATTGCTTATAGCGAAAAATAAGGCGTTATATTTTTTCCCATACGTACAAACAATGGACGTCATCTCAGCAAAAGATTTGATGGATGATTTCTTTATGTCATCGTTCCAACAGCAACTCGATCAATATAAACTAATTATTTTTTTAGATTATGGATTTGATGTGGCATTTGCTTCTCGTATTCGACCGTACACAAATGCGAAGATCATCCTCTTCTTTTGGAACCATTTTAAAGAAGAACACCTTCAATTATTGAAGAAAGCAGAAGCAGAACCAGCAATTGATGACATTTACCATTTTGATATTTTAGAAGCAAAAGAGTTAGGGATTAAACACAATAGTTCTTTTTATTCAAAAGAGATGGAATTACCAAAAGCTGAAGTCACGACTGATCTGTTCTTTGGAGCAACTGATAACGGCAGAAAACAACGAGCAGATGATTATCAAGCCGCATTTGAACAGTTAGGTATTTCAACAAACTTTTATATTTTACCAAGTCGTGGAAATGATCAAGAAGGGTATCTGACCTATACAGAATATTTACAAAAGACGAATGGTTCGACCGGTATTTTGGAATTGTTGCGAGAAGGTCAAAGTGGTGTGACTTTACGAACATTTGAATCTATTTTCTTCCAAAAAAAATTAGTCACTGATAACAAAGCGATTTCCGGGTATCGTTTCTACAATCCACAAAATATTTTCTTGTTGGAAGAAAGGAATTTGGATGAACTTCCTGCCTTCTTAGATAGCCCTTATCAAACCGTCGATCGTGAGATCATCGAATTTTTTGATGTAGAAAATTGGTCACAGCGGTTTATCGATTATGATCCTGAAGTATTTTCTATCTATGAATATAGCGGTATTGAAGCACGTTAGATATGATATAGTTAAAGAAAAACACGTTGTTCAATCATCGCAGAAAAAGGAGTCTCAGAATGAAATTACTTGCAGCAATCGATTCGTTTAAAGGTAGCGCATCGTCTATTGAACTCAACCAAGCAGCATTGCAAGGCTGGGGGGAGGCGGAACAAACAGTCAATCAACCTATCGCAGATGGTGGCGAAGGAACTGCTGAAGTGATTTACGCTACTTTAGGTGGGGAATGGCGAACACTTTTTTGTCCAGATTTGCTCTTTCGGGAAAAAGCATGTCGTTATTTACTGACACAAAAAAAGAACCGTAAGTTAGCCATCATTGAATCGACGGAAGTCATTGGATTGGACTTGTTGACCGAACCGACAGATCAAACGATCCGGTTAGCTTCAAGTTTTGGTTTAGGAGAGTTGATCAAAGATGCTTTGGATCAGCAAGTAGACGAAGTTATCGTAACATTAGGTGGTAGCGGTTGTTCTGATGGAGGCTTGGGTTTATTGCAGTCATTAGGGGCGAAACTAAATGGCGTTACAGAAGGGAATCCTTTGTTATCCATCGAGACAATCGACGTCTCTCAATTAGAGCGAATCGAGCAACGATTAACGATCGCAGCGGACGTTACGAGTCCTTACACTGGCAAACAGGGTGCGACTCAACTATTTGGGAAACAAAAAGGTGGTTCACCAGAAACTCTAGCATATTTGGAAGCCCAAGCAGAAAAGATCGTTGAACAAATCAAAGAAAGCACAGCAATTGATTTGAATAAACTCGCTGGCAGTGGCGCAGCGGGTGGAATCGGAGGCGCTCTAGCCATTGTCGGGGCTACGATGAAAGCAGGTTTTATGACTGTCTCTGAGTTAGTAGACTTAGAAGATAAAATCAAATCAGCCGATATCGTGATTACAGGAGAAGGACGGATCGATCAACAGACAATTCATGGGAAAGTGCCTTATGGTGTAGCTTCTTTGGCAAAAAAACACAACAAAAAAGTTGTAGCGTTCTGTGGGAGTCGGGAAAAAGATTTAGGTGAATTAACGACGATCCTTCCTAGTGTATTTAGTATCCAAACTGGCCCAACTTCTCTTGATAAGGCATTGGATCATCAAGAAACACTAGAGAACGTCAGACTGCTTTCACAGGCAATCAGTGGCTTGTTTCAATAATTTATTGGTTGACAGTCTTAAAACACCTATGGTAACCTAGTGGCAAATAAAGACAAAGTGAGGGATCCGCGCATTGAAAAAGTAAGTCAATTTGTTGAAGCTGCATTTTAACTATACCTTGTTCGTTCAAGGGGATAGTATGCAGATTTTCAGAATTGGCTGTTTTCAATGAGTGGGTCTCTTTTTGTACTCATCTTCTTTGACCAGTTCTGAAAATAGGACTGGTCTTTTTTATAACGAGGTGAAGATAAATGTCTAAAATCGAAATCAAACAATTGACGTTTGGCTATGACAGCCAAGACGATCTGTTATTCGATCAAGCAAACTTAAATATTGATTCCACATGGAAATTAGGACTGATTGGTCGAAATGGTCGTGGCAAAACGACGTTATTAACTATTTTGCAAAACAAACTACCTTATCAAGGACAAGTGACCCATCAACAAGAATTTGTCTATTTTCCACAACAGGTCAGGGAAACGAATCGACTAACCTATGATGTGTTGTTAGAAGTTTCAGATTGTGAGTTATGGGAGATCGAGCGTGAGCTGATGTTGATGCAGGCAAATCCGGAAATTCTCTGGCGCCCTTACGATTCCCTTTCCGGCGGAGAAAAAACAAAAGTATTGCTGGCTCTCTTATTTACCGATGAGCTGCATTTTCCACTGATTGACGAACCAACAAATCACTTAGATGTGATTGGGCGTCAGCAAGTAGCTGAATACCTGAATAAGAAAAAACAAGGGTTTATTGTTGTCAGTCATGATCGTCAGTTTATTGATGAAGTCGTTGACCATCTTTTGGTCATCGAAAAAAGTCAATTAGTGATCTATCAAGGAAATTATTCCGTCTACGAAGAACAAAAGCGTAGAAAAGATGAATTTGAGTTAGCACAAAACCAAAAAATCAAAAAAGAAGTCGGACGTTTGAAAAAAACCGCAGCTGAAAAAGCGGAGTGGGCTAACTCTCGAGAAGGAGACAAAACAAAAAAACGTGTTGGCTTTATTGATACCGAAGCACGGCGTGTCAATCGTGGCGCAATTGGAGCGGATGCTGCTCGTACAATGAAACGTTCAAAAGCGATCGTCAATCGGATGGAAACTCAAATTAGTGAGAAAGAGAAATTATTGAAAGATCTAGAGTCGATCGATTCATTGAATATGTGCCCAAATCAGTCGCATCATAAACGCTTATTGACAGTAGAAAATCTACAATTAGGCTATGAAGAGATGTTATTCGATCCTATCAGCTTTAGCATCGAGCAACAAGAGTGTGTGGCAATAACTGGACCTAATGGTAGTGGTAAATCATCGATCATCCAGTATTTACTTGGGGAATTTACTGGTCAATCCAAGGGGGATGTCACACGTCCGGCAACAATCAGCATCAGTTATGTTCGCCAAAACTATGAAGATAACACCGGAACATTAACAGATTTTGCGCAAAAGAATCAGCTAGACTGGGAACTCTTTTTAAATAATCTTCGTAAATTAGGAATGGAAAGAGACGTGTTTCATACCTCCATTGAAAACATGAGTATGGGGCAAAGAAAAAAAGTGGAATTAGCCAAATCATTTGCACAATCCGCAGATCTTTATATCTGGGATGAGCCATTGAATTATCTGGACGTGTTCAATCAAGAACAAATCGAGCAGCTTTTAGTACAAGTCAAACCAGCGATGTTGATCGTCGACCATGACCAGCGATTCTTAGAAAAAGTCGCAACGAAAAGAATCGACTTGAGAAGAAGAGAAACACACATTTGAATCACTAAGGCTAATCGAACGTCGTCGACTCCAAGCAGATGATCCATTTGGACTGAAATTGTATGATAAAATTGAAAGAGCATAAAATAAAGGAGAGTTATCTAATGTTATATATTACTAGACATGGCGAAACGACTTGGAATGCTCAAGGCTTAGTTTGTGGCCATGCAGACATCGAATTAACAGAAAAAGGTAAACAACAAGCAGAAAAACTCGCTGAAAAAGTTGCAAACTTGGAAATACCGATCACCAAGATCATACATTCCCCTTTGCAACGCGCAAGAGATACGGCACAAGCGGTAGCCAAAAAAGTCAATCTACCTATGACAGTGGATGAACGACTGATCGAGATGGATTTTGGGGATTATGATGGGCGTCCTAGCGAAGACGAAGACTTTCAACGTGCACGCCAAAATTTTGCGGTACGTTTTCCAAATGGGGAATCGGTTTTAGATGTGTATGCACGGATCACTCCTTTATTGAAAGAGTGCTTAGAAGATGAGGACAATGTCTACTTGCTTGTTTGCCATAATGCACTGATCCGAATCATCAATGCCTATTTTCATCCGATGGCAAATGACACATTCTTTGACTTTTTTGTTGAAAATACGGAATTAGTTACCTTTGACTAGCTGTTTTTATTCTTGGCGTAACAAGAATAACTAGAGGATGTTATCGTAAATTTTCTACTATATAAAATATTTTTTCTTTTCATGAAGATTATTTCACATAAGTACGCTTTCATGGTATAATTTCATAGGAATACAAAAAGAGAGGAAGAAATTTAATGTTATCAAAAAAATTATCTTTATTAGGTTTAACAGCAACAGCACTTTTGGCTTTAGGAGCTTGTGGTGCTGACAACAATGATTCATCTAATTCTAGTTCAGCTTCATCAACAACAGAAGTAAGTACAACAGAAAGTTCAGCAGATGTTGTATCAACAGCTTCAATCAGTGATGATCCAGCTGTTTTAGAAAAAGCAATGTCAGCTGACGGTAACTGGATCGTTGCAGCAACAGGTGATGTGACATTCTCAAATGATGTAACTATCGCAGGCGAATTCCATGACAAAGATGATGCAAGTGCAGACATCTACCGTAAAATTGCTTTGTACTCACAAGACGATGACCGTAACGTAACTGCTGAATACACAATCACTGTTCCAACATTGATCGTTGAATCAGAAAACACAAATATCGTTCACGGAACAATCAAAGGTGACGTACTTGTAAAAGCGAACGGCTTTGTATTAGACGGAGCAAAAGTAGAGGGTAACGTAACATTTGAAAAACAAGAATACCAAGATTCAGCAAAACTTGACGAAAACGACGCATCAGTAACAGGCGACGTAACAGTTAGCGAATAATCTTATAGTCATAAAGACATCTAAAGCAGAAATCCTTCTGTTTTAGATGTCTTTTTTCATTAAAAAACATCCGATATCAATCCTTAGTGATACGACCATAGGCATAGTGAGAAGTTTTACATAAAAACAATTGAGTGAAAAAACGTATATAACAAAAAAGAGAGTAACCCTATGATAGAAAATAATATGAGGGAACAGATATTCATAGATAAAGGAGCGTATATGAAGAAACGACTTTGGTTAGGTGTATTAGTAGTAATTATTTTAGGAGGAATTGGAGGAAAAATGTATATGGATAAAAGAGAAGGAGATCGTCAAGAACTGTTGGAAATACAGAAAGATCTGGCGAATTATGTATATAATAATTATCGTCTCTATGTAAACAATCGGGAGAAAGAAGAAGAAATTTTCAGAAAGTATGACCGCGGACAAGGTGAAATGACAACGGAAGAATATTTGAAAGCATTGTTGGAGGTCAGAGAATATGAGGAGATAACTAAAATTGAATTTACTGGATATTCCATTGATCCAATGAATTCATTAATTATCTATTTCACAGTTAATGATGTCTATCAAGAAGAAGTATGGTTAGATACAAGGTCAGCAGAAACAGACAAGTTCATTTATACAATAACTAATAGTACAGGTGAGGGTCCCTATTATATCACTGAAAAAGAAGCAAAAACTCAACTTGTACTCCCTGATGATCAAATTATATACTATAGGGGAGGGATAGACTAATGGACCAAAATAGAAAGATATCTAAATTTGTATATCGTATCGAAAACGGTCTAGTAAAAATCGGTAAACTAGTAAAAGGGACTCAATTTATCGTTATAGATACAATAGATACAAATAAAGACAAAATCGGCAATGAATCTAAGCCAAAGAAAAATAGTATGCAAGCAATGGTAGTTGCTAAAATAAAAGAGGAATATCTTGGGTACAATGAAGAGCAATTAAAAAAAGTACCTGGCTTCCCCGACTCCGTCATCACCAAAAACCTTACGATTGCTTACGCTGGCACGACTTCGCTCAAAGATTGGCATACAAACCTTGAGGAAATTGGTGAGAGAAATCAACGGTTATGACGTATTACCTATTCATATAATTATCTTTTATTGTAGAAGTACATAACTATGAAAAAAATATATATTACATAAAAATTCCAGAATAAGCGAGAAGCTTAGTCTGAACATATATAGAACAAGATAGAATCTGAAAGGAGGAGCTATGAAGAAACGACTTTGGTTAGGTGTATTAGTAGTAATTATTTTAGGAGGAATCGGAGGAAAAATGCATATGGATAAAAGGGAAGAAGATCGCCAAGAATTGCTGGAAATACAGAAAGATTTGGCGAATTATGTGTACAATAACTATCGAATTTATACGAGAGATAGTGAGAAACAAAAGGAAATCGTAGAAGAATATCAAAAAGAAGGAGGAATAACAACGGAAGAATATTTAGAAAAAATGTTGAGTATCAGAGAGTATTCGAATATTGAGAAGATAGAATTTACTGGATATTCGGTTAGTCCGATGAATTCATTAGTGATCTATTTCACAGTTAATGATGTTTATCAAGAAGAAGTATTGTTAAACACAATATCTGCAGAAACAGATAAGTTTATTTACAGAATAACTAGTGGCAGAGGTCAGGGACCTTATTTTATTGATGAAAGAAAGGAAGAAAAAGGGATTGATATCTCAGATGATCAAATTGTTTATTATACAGGAGGAATAAATTAATGGATCAAAATAGATACTTATCTGAATTTATATATCAATTAGAAAGTAGCAAGGTAAATTATGGTGATAAACCTCTTGGAACAAACCATATCGTTATAGGAACTTTAAATACAGATAAAGATAAAATAGGTAATGAATCTAAACCAAAGGAAAACAGTATGCAGGCAATGGTGGTCGCTGAACTTAAGGATCAGTACAAGGCATTTGATGATGAAGAGCTGATGAAAGTCAATGGCTTCCCCGACTCCGTCATCACCAAAAACCTGACGATTGCCTATGCTGGCACGACTTCGCTCAAAGATTGGCATACTAACCTTGGGGAAATTGGTCGAAGTAATAAACACTCAAATGGTGCATTTGCTTCTGCCTTGAACTATGCCCGTGAAATTGAAAAGCAGTATCCCAAATCAGATGGCTATACGATCTCAACGACAGGACACTCATTAGGTGGCGCTAAAGCACTTTTTGTCGCAGCGATCAATGGTTATGATAGTGTGACGTACGGCGCGGCAGGACCAGGGCTTGCACAAGCCTTATTCGATAATCACAACGGTACCCTGATCAATAT
>NZ_JBIQDM010000008.1:0-139543 GCF_045371165.1 Enterococcus pernyi | reverse complement strand
ATTCCCTTGGAGACGGACTTTGATACATTTTTAGCAGAAATCGCCACACCTGAACAAGCCTTGGAACTGGTCAAAGAATACTCGTCCGTCCAATTTGGGGCAGTAGCCCCAACAGATGTTGATTCTGTCAATGACATCGGAAAAGAAATCACCCGTCAGATGATCGATGAGCGGGATGCGCTGATTGATCAATTACCTGATACGTTTCAGACCAATCTATTCCGGATCGCAGCGAAAGCCAATGACAAAGAAGTTGTCATTGATCGAGAAGGTGAGTTTGTGTATCGGGGAACGCAAGAAATTGTTCCCTTAGACCAAATCGACATCGGCTTTAACCAAGAAGTCATCTATACGATCCGCAAAGTGCAAAGCTTTTTCGGTGTCTATTGCAACTACTATGCGTTAGCCGATGGCTTGTTTGATGAAGAACGCACGAATTCTTTGCCAAAGAGTTTAGATGACACCACCATTGCAGCGATTTCTGAAGTCGGTGGCAGTGTATTGAAGCACTTACCAAATTACGAAAATACCGACTGGGTCATCAAGCAGTCCCAATTGAAGCCCGAACCAATGGACGTCTTACTCATCGCCATGTGCTTACCATGGTCAGAAATGATTTCTGTCTTACGGACCGTCAAATCCGATGAAGTCATCCTAACAGCGATTGAAGTCGAAGAAGCCGAAGCCGCTCGCGTATTGGAAGCGGAAAAGGCTCTAATCACCAAAGGGTGTCCAAATGAAGCCTTGGTAGAGAAGTTACCAACCACCGAATACTATAACCGTAAAGCCTTGCGCCATGTGGCGGGAGAGGTAAGACCGGGAAGAACTGGCAATCCTGAAATCACAGGTGCTCATTCGCGCCATCCTGATTTCTATAGTCCAGAAAGTGGAGTTGTATATAAGCCGACAGAGACTGTAGTAGAAGGGCAACCTTATAACGCCGAAATAACTTATCCAGGTACTTTGAAGGTCAAAGAATCTACAGTATTCCCAGATAATTGGGATGCTCAAAAAATTACGAGTGAGGTAGAACAGATTGTAAAAAAACATAATTTTACCACTCCCGGAAATCATTCATTTAGTGGTAAGAGCACAGCTGGATTTGAGATAAAAGGAAATGTAAATGTTAAAATGAATGGTAAAATAACTGTTGCAACAGCCTATCCGGTGAAATAAAAAGACATGGAAGTTGAATTAATTCAACTTCCATGTCTTTTTATAGTTACGCACTATTTTTTGGAAATCTTCATAGGAATAATTGTTGCGCCAGTAATATTTATTATAGAGCATATATTTCCTCATAATCACTTCGATCGCATCATCTAGTTCCTTACTAAGTCCAAGGTACGTAATATTAGCAATCCCCCCATTAAAGAAGTCGCCATGAAAACTAGTTCCTATACTATAAGGAGAAAGTCCGTAAATGGCTGTCTCATTAAAATAAATGTGGTAATCATAGTGAGATAAGTAACGTCTAGGATCATCTGGCTCGTCTTCTTCAGGATCATAAGGACATTCCGCAAGAAAATGGCCAATATCCGGACCAAAATCAATATAAGAATCATCATGAATCACCGTTAATTGAGAATCTAAGTGATCTAATTGAGTTTCTAAAAATTCGGTATTCTTTTCTACAGCAGCTAAAGATCGATGTTTGGGGTCAGTGAAACTAATTGGCGAACTAATGATTTTTACTGGTCCAACGAATTGTGATAATCGTTTATAAGGTTCTAACTTTTCCTGTTCAAATTGTTTTTCTGTAAATAAGTCTTTCCAGTAGAGTAGGTTACGCACTTGATAGTCATGAATGATTCTTAGGAGAGTCTGTTCAATCATTTTTAAAGTTTTTCTTTCTGGATCTGGAGTTCCTCCAGGTTTTTTATAAGTTTCGTAAAGCCATTCACCATAAGGAGTAAACCAGTAAAGAGGATAGTTTTTATATCTAAGTTGGTACTCCGAGTACGCAAAATGTTCCATCGGATGATTTGCCACGCGAGGATCCCAGTAAATCGACGAAAGTTGTGGAAAGACCTCTGGACCATAATCAATAAAGTTATCATTATGTATCAAAGTCAAATCTGGATCGATTGCTTGAAATTTTTGTGTGAGTTCTTCTGTGATTTTTCGAATCTTGGCTTGTGGTCGACGATTGGGATCGACAAAGGGGAAGAAGGTCATAATCGTTTTTTCCTTTCTATCTATAAAAATTTTTTTAATTAAATTATGACATGTAAATAAGGAGTGTTGGGGACTGTTTTTTTCGTCAATCAGAAAAAAGTAGAGGTTTATAATGAAACAAGCAATACCTGCCTAATTCAAAGTTAAATAAGCTTTATATGATTTTTAGCGCTTGTGGTGTTTCTCAAATTTGTATTTATTCTACTAGTGGAAAACATTACTATTGTTGTTTCTATGAGGCATTGAGTGCGAGGTATAGCGGAAATTTCGTAGTAACTGAAGGTTAAGTCAACTTGAGAGAGGTTCAAGGTTCTTCTCTAGTATTGATTCAAATAAAAAAGATGCTGGCAAATTTCACCAACATCAAAAAATATAGATACAATTACTATTTGTTATGGTATTTAAAAAATTGTAGCTGTAGTGGGATGATGCAAGAAGTTTTCAACTAACTGCGCATCTTCATCATCTTTCGAAATAATGATCGTTGTATCAAAGCCAGCAATCGTACTAACGATATGAGGCGGTTTGATTTCATCTAAGACAGCAGCGAACAATGGTGCGTTGTCTGGTAAGGTGTGGACGATAGTCAAAAAATGAACTCGTTCCACTTTTAACACGATATCTTCAATCATCTGGATCAAACGTTTTTCATCTTCGCTTTTTGATTCAGCTGTCTCCTTTTCTTTGAACAGGACAAAATGGGAAACACCATTTTCATCAGGCGCCTTGACGATTTTTAAGTCACGTATATCTCTTGAAATCGTCGCTTGAGTCGCAGATACACCCATTTCAGTCAGCTTAGCTAACATTTCATCTTGTGTACGGATCGTATAATCTTCAATGATTTGTTTAATCAACAAGTGTCGCTCAGTTTTTCGCATTTTAGTTCTCCTTTAACGAAACTTTTCACAAGTATCATAACAAAAAAACGTTGAATTGCCCATCTTTATTTTCCAGTTACCTGTTTATTTTTTCACGAATTCCTTATAAAAAAACAAAGAAATAAAATAAAAAAATGAGAGGGAGAAAAAGAAGACACAAAAAATTAAGTAAGTTAATTTTTTTTCTTGAATTTTATGCCCAATTCAGTTAAACTATTGAATGTTGAGCAGAAAAAGATCACTTTGGTGTATCTTGCGTCACTACTCAATAAATCCACATTCTTGTTGGATCGTTGGTCGGTGCTTGTAAAAGTTGGCTAGCGAGTTGGAAGACAAGAAGAGGGAAAATAAAAACCAAATCGGAGGAAACAAACATGGCAGTAATTTCAATGAAACAATTACTAGAAGCCGGCGTACACTTTGGTCACCAAACGCGTCGCTGGAACCCAAAAATGAAGAAATACATCTTCACAGAAAGAAACGGAATCTACATTATTGACTTGCAAAAAACAGTTAAATTAGTAGATGCAGCTTACGATTACATGAAGAGCGTAGCAGAAGAAGGCGGCGTTGCTTTATTCGTAGGTACAAAAAAACAAGCACAAGAAGCAATCAAAGATGAAGCTACTCGTGCTGGACAATACTTTGTAAACCACCGTTGGTTAGGTGGAACATTGACAAACTGGGATACGATCCAAAAACGTATCGCTCGTTTGAAACAAATCAATGCAATGGAAGAAGATGGAACTTTTGCAGTTCTACCTAAAAAAGAAGTTGCTGGTTTGAACAAACAACGTGAACGTCTTGAAAAATTCTTAGGTGGTATCGCTGATATGCCAAGAATCCCAGATGTAATGTACATCGTTGACCCACGTAAAGAACGCATTGCCGTTCAAGAAGCACACAAATTGAATATCCCAATCGTAGCAATGGTTGACACAAACTGTGATCCAGATGAGATCGACGTAGTTATCCCATCAAACGACGACGCAATCCGTGCCGTTAAATTGATTACTTCAAAAATGGCTGATGCTTTCATCGAAGGAAATCAAGGGGAAGATCAAGTAGTTGAAGAAGATTTTTCAGCAGAAAACACAGCGACTTCAATCGAAGAAATCGTTGATGTTGTTGAAGGCGACAACTCTTCAGCAGAATAATTTTTAAATGATGGAGCTGTTTCAAAGGCTAGGCGACAAGCCTCACTCTCCTTTGAAACAGCTTTTTTTAAAGAAAAAGCATACAACTAGGAGGAAGAAAAAATGGCAGACGTTACAGCTAAAATGGTAAAAGAACTACGCGACATGACTGGCGTAGGAATGATGGACGCGAAAAAAGCATTGGTTGAAGTTGAAGGTGACATCGAAAAAGCAGTAGATCTTTTACGTGAAAAAGGAATGGCTAAAGCTGCGAAGAAAAACGATCGTATCGCCGCTGAAGGTCTTGCTTCAGTTGCAGTGAAAGGTAATACTGCAGCAATCGTTGAAGTCAACTCAGAAACAGACTTCGTTTCTAAAAACGAAATGTTCCAAGACTTAGTAAAAGAAATCGCTGAACTAGTTGCTGAAAACAAACCAGCTGACATGGACGCAGCAATGAAAATCAAAACATCAAAAGGAACAGTTGAATCTGACTTGATCGAAGCAACACAAGTTATCGGTGAAAAAATCAGCTTCCGTCGTTTTGAAGTAATCGAAAAAGATGACAACGCTGCATTTGGCGGTTACCTACACATGGGTGGACGTATTGCTGTATTAGCTGTTTTAGAAGGTACAACTGACGAAGCAGTAGCTAGAGACGTAGCGATGCACGTAGCAGCGATCAACCCTCGTTATGTAAACGAAACACAAATTCCTGAAGCTGAATTAGATCACGAACGTACAGTCTTGACTGAACAAGCATTGAACGAAGGCAAACCAGCGAACATCGTTGAAAAAATGGTTGAAGGACGCTTAAACAAATTTAAAGCTGAAATAGCATTGGTTGACCAACCATTCGTTAAAGATCCTGATATGACTGTTGAAAAATTTGTTGCTTCTAAAGGCGCAACTGTGAAATCATTTGTCCGCTTTGAAGTCGGCGAAGGTATCGAAAAACGCGAAGATAACTTTGTAGAAGAAGTAATGAACCAAGTGAAAAAATAATCCGGTTTATAGACTTGATCAATGGGACGATGTTTGGGGCAAAGAAAATGAAGATCATTCTCCGTTTTCTTTGTGCCCCCATCGATTCCATCGCTTATTTGAATGAAATGAGGAGCAGCGACATTCGTCACAGCTCTTTTTTTTAGGGCAAGAGATATCAGGAGCATAGGTATTTTCGTGCCTAAACTATCTGGATATGGTAGAATGTCAATAGAAAATATTGGAGGAATGAACATGGTCACACCAAAATATCAGC
This sequence comes from Enterococcus pernyi, assembly GCF_045371165.1. Classification (NCBI taxonomy): domain Bacteria; kingdom Bacillati; phylum Bacillota; class Bacilli; order Lactobacillales; family Enterococcaceae; genus Enterococcus; species Enterococcus pernyi. The sequence continues at coordinate 134,087 of NZ_JBIQDM010000008.1, read as the reverse complement.
GTGTCGTCTTAAAATTAAGTGGAGAAGCTTTAGCTGGAGATGAAGGGTTTGGAATCAAACCACCAGTTATCAAAGAAATCATCCAAGAAATCAAAGAAGTCCACGAGTTAGGCGTAGAGATGGCAATTGTTGTCGGCGGTGGAAATATCTGGCGCGGTCAAATTGGCGCACAAATGGGGATGGAACGTGCACAAGCGGATTACATGGGCATGTTAGCAACTGTGATGAATGCTTTAGCATTACAAGATACATTAGAAAATGTTGGTGTTCCTACACGCGTACAAACCTCAATTGAAATGCGACAAATCGCAGAACCATACATCCGTCGTAAAGCAGAGCGTCATTTAGAGAAAGGGCGCATCGTTATTTTTGCCGGTGGTACTGGAAACCCTTATTTTTCTACAGATACAACTGCGGCATTACGTGCAGCTGAAATTGGCGCTGATGTTATTTTAATGGCTAAGAACAATGTTGACGGTGTTTATTCTGCCGATCCAAAAATCGATTCAACAGCAGTGAAATTCGATGAATTGACACACATGGAAGTCATTGCAAAAGGATTACAAGTAATGGATTCAACTGCTAGTTCATTGAGTATGGACAATGATATCCCGTTACTTGTGTTCAATCTTAATGAACATGGAAACATTCGCCGAGCAATCTTAGGTGAAAATATCGGAACAACCGTAAGGGGGAAATAAACAATGGCAGATGCAATTATGACAGAAGCAAAAGACAAGATGCAAAAAGCAGCACAAAATCTACAACGTGAACTTGGACAGATCCGTGCCGGCCGTGCGAATGCGAGCTTATTAGATCGTATAACTGTTAATTATTATGGCGCACCAACACCATTGAACCAATTAGCATCGATCCAGATCCCAGAAGCAAGAGTATTGATGATCACACCATTCGATAAAAGTGTGCTTCAAGACATCGAAAAATCGATCATGGCAAGCGACATCGGTATCAGCCCAACAAATGACGGAAATGTGATCCGTTTAGTCATTCCTCAGTTAACAGAAGAACGTCGGAAAGAATTAGCGAAAGACGTGAAAAAAGAAGCTGAAAATGCGAAAATCGCTGTCCGTAACATTCGTCGTGATGCAATCGATGAGTACAAGAAACAACAAAAAAATGGCGATATCACAGAAGATGATTTGCGTGACTTAGAAAAAGAAGTGCAAACTCTAACAGATGATAGTATCAAAGAAGTAGATCGTATCGCTGCAGACAAAGAAAAAGAATTGCTTGAAGTATAAGAATCAATAAAGACAGGTGGACAGTGTGAAGTGCTGTCTCCTGTTTTTTACTTTTTGACTAAGAAAAACTAAAAAATCCTTTGAATTTGCGTAAAAAAAGGGCTATACCATAGGAAATAACGATAGATATTGCTATAATGGTAAAGATAGTTGTAATTTTTTAGTATGGGAGGAAAAAGAATGTTACGTTTTTTTCCGCAAAAAAACAAATATATTCAAGAAAAAAGTGAGCACCATTTTGATGCGCAGAGAGATATCCCGAAACATATCGCCATCATCATGGATGGGAATGGTCGTTGGGCACAAAACCGTCGTCTTCCACGAGTGGCTGGCCACAAAGAAGGCATGGAAACCGTTAAGAAAGTCACTAAAAAAGCTTCTCGACTTGGGGTAAAGGTGTTAACGCTCTATGCGTTTTCAACCGAAAATTGGAAACGTCCAAAAGAGGAAGTCAATTTTTTGATGCAATTACCTGTAGACTTTTTTGATACGTTCGTCCCTGAGTTGATTGCTGAAAATGTCAAGGTACAAGTGATGGGCTATGAAGAACTTTTGCCGGAACATACGCAAGATGCAGTACGCCGTGCCATTGAACAAACCAAAGAAAATACGGGAATGATCTTAAACTTCGCACTGAATTATGGTAGTCGGGCAGAAATCATCTCTGCAGTCAAAGCAATCAGTGAACAAGTAAAAGAAAACGATCTTTCTACGGAAGACATCGACGAGGACATGATCGCGGATCATTTGATGACCGGTTTCTTACCTCCCGAACTTCGCGATCCAGGATTAGTCATCCGGACAAGTGGCGAAGAACGGATCAGTAATTTCTTATTGTGGCAGATTGCTTATAGTGAATTATATTTTTCAAAAGCCTTATGGCCAGATTTTGACGGCGCCCATTTAGAGGAAGCAATCGCTTCTTATCAACATCGAGACCGTCGTTTTGGTGGCGTAAAAAGTGTAGATAAAGGAGAACAATCATGAAGCAACGTGTGATCACTGCGGTCGTAGCATTGGCATTATTTATTCCGATCATTTGGATCGGAGGAATTGGTCTTGAGCTAGTAGCGGCTTTATTAGCAGTAGTTGGTGTCTATGAACTTTTTCGTATGAAAGGATTGACACTATTAAGTTTTGAAGGAGTTCTTTCTGCCATTGGTGCAGTTTTTCTTGTCCTGCCGAAAGAGCGCTGGTTTTTCTTTTTACCTGAACAAACAAATGAATTTATGTTGTTTTATTTGACTGTGATGATCCTATTGGGTGCCGCTGTCTTCTCAAAAAATATGTATACGATCGATGAAGCTGGTTTTCCAGTTGTTACTAGTTTATATGTCGGTTTTGGTTTTCAAAACTTTGTTAGTGCGCGTACAGAAGGAATCAACGTATTACTTTTTGGCTTGTTCATCGTTTGGGCAACCGATATTGGCGCATATCTAGTTGGTAGACGTTTTGGTAAGCGTAAGCTATGGCCAGATATCTCACCCAATAAAACGATTGAAGGTGCATTAGGGGGAATAGGTAGTGCGTTAGTTGTTGCCTTACTATATTTCTTACTTTATCCACCACAAGAATTGTTTGGACATGGCTTATTCGTCATGTTACTCCTAACGATCATTCTATCGATCGTAGGCCAATTTGGGGATCTAGTCGAGTCGGCAATTAAACGCCACTATGAGGTCAAAGATTCAGGGAACATTTTACCTGGACACGGTGGGATCTTAGATCGATTCGATAGTCTATTGTTCGTCTTTCCAGTCATGTACTTATTTGGATTGATATAAATAAAAATTCTGTAAAAGAAGCTTCCGAAGCCAAAAGTTTTTCGTCCGTCAATCAGACACGATCGGTAAGGAGATTCTTTACAGGATTTTTATTTTTTTACATTTTAATAGGTGCTTGGTGAAGTGTCGATAATATGGTAAAATTAAGTAGTTTTATTTTAACTGAATAAAAAATAATGATTAATGTAAAGGAGAATAGGATGAGAACAATTATCACGTTCATTATCGTTTTTGGCATCTTAGTGATCGTACATGAATTTGGCCACTTCTTCTTTGCGAAACGATCAGGAATCCTAGTTCGCGAGTTTGCGATTGGCATGGGACCTAAAATCTACGGTCATCAAGCAAAAGACGGCACGACTTATACATTGCGTTTGTTACCGATCGGTGGCTATGTGAGAATGGCTGGGAATGGGGACGACGAAACGGAAATGGCCCCAGGAATGCCGTTATCACTCTTGATGGATTCAGATCATGTCGTAAAGAAAATCAATTTAAGCAAAAAGATCCAATTGACCAATGCGATCCCAATGGAATTGATCCGTTATGATCTTGATGAAGCACTCACGATCACAGGTTATGTGAATGGTGATGAAACGCAAGAAGTAACGTATGCAGTGGATCACGATGCTTCGATCATCGAGGCGGATGGGACTGAATTGAGGATCGCACCGAGAGATGTGCAGTTCCAATCAGCCAAATTATGGCAACGAATGTTAACTAACTTTGCAGGTCCAATGAATAATTTTATTCTAGCAATTCTATTATTCATCGTATTAGCGTTCATGCAAGGCGGGGTGACTGTCACAAATACCAACCAAATCGGTGTTGTTACGCCAGACGGAGCTGCGGCTGCAGCCGGACTGAAAGAAAATGATGAAATTCTTTCAGTAGAGGGAAAATCAATCCAAACATGGAATGATCTGACAGCGATCATTACTGAAAATCCAGATAAACCACTTGATTTTGAAGTTGAACGAAATGGACAGGTTTCTTCTGTTGAAGTGACACCGAAAGCAATTGAGTCAAATGGTGAAAAAATTGGTCAACTTGGGATACAAGCGCCAATGAAAACTGGCTTCTTCGATAAGATCATCGGTGGAACACAACGTGCATTTAGTAGCTCTTTGGAAATATTCAAAGCATTAGGTTCATTATTTACCGGCTTTAGCTTGGACAAATTAGGTGGACCGGTGATGATGTTCCAATTGTCTTCTGAGGCAGCGAATCAAGGGATCATGACAGTCATTGGTTTGATGGCTATCTTATCCATGAATTTAGGGATCGTCAATTTATTACCGATTCCAGCATTAGATGGTGGAAAACTAGTCTTGAATATTTTTGAAGGTGTCCGTGGTAAACCACTTAGTCAGGAAAAAGAAGGCGTTTTGACGCTCGTTGGTTTTGGCTTCCTGATGCTATTGATGGTATTAGTAACATGGAATGACATTCAACGATTCTTTTTCTAGAAAAAGTAGGGTATAATGACATGCGTTAGATTATTTGAGGAATAAAGGAGTTTATATAATGAGACAATCAAAAATGTTGATTCCAACATTAAGAGAAGTTCCAAATGATGCGGAAGTATTAAGTCATCAAATCTTACTACGTGCCGGTTACATTCGTCAGGTTTCGGCTGGAATCTATTCTTATTTACCACTTGCAAATCGTGTATTAGAAAAATTAAAAACGATCATGCGCGAAGAATTTGAAAAAATCGGCGCAGTAGAAATGTTGATGCCAGCGATTTTACCTGCTGAGTTATGGCAAGAATCTGGTCGTTATGAAACATACGGTCCCAACTTGTATCGCTTGAATGATCGTAACGATCGTCAGATGATCTTAGGACCAACACATGAAGAAACATTTACAGAATTGATCCGTGATGAAGTCAATTCATACAAAAAATTACCTTTGAATCTTTATCAGATCCAAGCAAAATACCGTGATGAAAAACGTCCCCGTTTTGGACTATTGCGTGGACGCGAGTTTATCATGAAAGATGCTTATTCTTTCCATGCGTCTCAAGAGAGTTTGGATGAAACATACAAAGATTATGAAAAAGCTTATACAGAGATCTTTAAGCGTTGTGGTCTAGAGTTCCGCGCGATCATCGGTGACGGTGGGGCGATGGGCGGAAAAGACTCAAAAGAATTTATGGCAATCTCAGAAATTGGTGAAGACACGATTTGTTATTCAACAGAAAGTGACTATGCAGCAAATTTGGAGATGGCGACGAGCTACTATGTGCCAAAAAAATCCCATGAAACACAATTGGAAATGGAAAAGAAAGAAACACCAGATGTGAAAACCATCGAAGAGGTTGCAGCTTTCTTTGACGTTCAACCACAAAAAATCATTAAGTCTGTACTTTTCACAGCAGATGAGCAGCCTGTTCTAGTTTTAGTTCGCGGCGATCATGAAGTCAATGATGTGAAATTGAAAAACTTCTTAGGTGCAGATTTCTTAGAAGAAGCAACAGAAGAAGAAGCGAAAAACTATTTAGGCGCTGATTTTGGATCAGTTGGACCAATCGGTGTAGCAGAAGAAGTCAAAGTCTATGCGGATCGTCATGTTCAAGATCTGGCCAACGCGATTGCGGGAGCGAATGAAACTGGCTACCATTATATCAATGTCAATCCAGAACGTGATTTCAATGTCCTAGCATATGAAGACTTACGCTTTGTCCAAGAAGGCGATCCTTCGCCAGATAATAATGGCGTATTAGCCTTCACTCGAGGAATCGAGATTGGGCATATCTTCAAACTAGGTACACGTTACAGTGAATCAATGGGTGCTACTGTTCTTGATGAAAATGGTCGTGAAAAACACGTGATCATGGGTTGCTATGGTATCGGTGTGAGCCGTCTACTTTCAGCGATCGTTGAACAAAATGCTGACGAAAACGGTATTCACTGGCCAAAAGGCATTGCACCATTTGATTTGCATGTCGTACAAATGAACTTAAAAGATGAGTTCCAAACGAACTTGACGAATGAAGTGGAAAAAGCAATGAACGAAGCCGGTTATCAAGTACTTGTTGATGATCGCAATGAGCGTGCCGGTGTTAAGTTTGCTGATTCTGATTTGATCGGATGTCCAATCCGTATCACCGTCGGTAAAAAAGCAGTAGATGGCATCGTCGAAGTGAAAATCAAAAAAACAGGTGAAATGGTCGAAGTTCGGAAAGAAGAACTCGTAAATACACTACCGATTTTATTGAATCAAGGCGAATAAATAAGAGTGGAAAAGTCGTATCAGTCTTTTAGAAGACGGAAGCGACTTTTTCATTTCCTTTTCTTCAGTTAATGAACGGTGTTCAAGAAGCAACACTTCAATAATAAGCCAAAAAAATCAAAATGAAAAAGCCATTTTTCGATTTTCTTGTCTTATTCCTCAGTGCTGATCGCTTTTTTCACAACTTGATAAACGGTTTTCGAAAAGCTAACCTTCAACATTAAGCTGGAAAATTAAAAAATATGAAAAGCTATTTTCTGATTTTCCATCTTACTGCTCAGGTCAGAGCGCTTTTCTTACAACCTTAATGAAAATTTCCCTAAAAAGGGTTATACTAAATAGTATTGAAAAGTAAGGGTCGGAAATGGAATAATTTCTGGTCTTGACAGAAAGGGCGTATATTTTTGTCAGAAAAACGAGAGTTATTTGAGAAATTATTGGAGCAGATCCAATTAGAAGAAACAGAAAAAGCACATCCGCTTATTTCTGCTGGGGAAATGGAACAGGTGGTGGTCCATCGTAAATCTCGTCTGTGGGAGTTTACGTTACGTTTTCCAGCTATTTTGCCTGTGATGCTTTATCGCTCGCTGGTGCAGCATGTTATACTTGCATTCAAAGAAATTGCTGAGGTGAAAATCACAGTCCAAGCAGCGGATCAAACATTCGATGAACAACTCTTACAAGATTATTGGTCGCAAGCACTGGAAAGTCAGCAATGCGATACACCTTTAGTACAAAAGGTATTAAAGACGCAAGTACCAATGATCAAAGAGCATAAGGTGATTTTGCCTGTTGATGGTGAAGGAGCGATCGGCTATCTTAAACAACAATATCTGCCATTAGTAGAACAGTTATTTGTTAGTTACGGTTTTCCTAAGTTTCGAATCGAACCAGAAGTTGATGAGCAACAAGCAGAAAGAGTCCTAAAGCTTTTTGAAGAAAGACGACAAGAACAGGCTGAGGCGTTCATGAAACAAGCAGCTGAAAGCTTGATTGTTCATGAACAAAAGAAAAAAGAGCGCAAAGAGCAATTACCAGCGCTTGACGGGCCAATCCAGCTAGGTAGAAATATCCCGAATGATGAGCCTATCACACCGATGATCAATATCTTGGAAGAGGAACGCCGGGTAACGATCGAAGGCTACGTGTTCGATAAAGAAGTACGCGAGCTTCGTTCAAAACGTAAGATTTTGACATTGAAGATCACAGATTACACTTCTTCATTTATCGTCAAAAAGTTTTCAAATAATGAAAAAGATGAACAAATCTTTGAAGCAATCAGTACGGGTAGTTGGTTGAAAGTTCGTGGGAGTGTACAAGAAGACACGTTTGTTCGTGACCTAGTGATGAATGCCCAAGACATTTTAGAAGTCAAACATGCACCACGTAAAGATTATTCTCCTGAAGGGGAAAAGCGTGTCGAATTACATCTTCATAGTAATATGAGTACTATGGATGCAACGAACAATATTTCAGATCTTGTGGCACAGGCAGGTAAGTGGGGACATAAAGCAATTGCAATCACTGACCATGGCGGTGCACAAGCATTTCCAGAGGCACATAGTGCAGGGAAAAAAGCTGGTGTGAAGATCTTGTATGGTGTCGAAGCGAATGTGGTCGATGATGGGGTGCCGATTGCGTATAATGACGCCCATGATTCATTGAGTGAATCCACTTATGTCGTGTTTGACGTGGAGACAACAGGTTTGTCTGCTGTTTATGATACGATCATCGAGTTAGCTGCTGTTAAGATGTACAAAGGAAATGTCATCGAAAGTTTTGATGAATTTATCGATCCTGGACATCCCTTATCACGAACAACCATTGATTTGACAGGGATCACGGATGAAATGGTTCGCGGTTCAAAATCTGAGGAGGAAGTTTTACGCTTATTCTTGGAATTCTCAAAAGATGCGATCCTAGTTGCCCATAATGCGGCATTCGATATGGGATTTTTGAATACAAGTTATGCCAAATACAACATCCCTGAAGCAGCCAATCCAGTTATAGATACCTTAGAATTAGCTCGTTATTTATATCCACAATTCAAACGGTTTGGTTTAGGTGTACTATCCAAAAAATTCGGTGTTAGCTTGGAACAACATCACCGCGCGATTTATGACGCGGAAGCAACCGGACATCTGGCTTGGATATTTATCAAAGAAGCGATGGAAAACCACGAAATGTATTATCACGATCAGTTGAATGCCCATGTAGGTGAAGGTGATTCTTACAAACGGGCGCGACCTTTCCATGTCACATTACTGGCTAAAAACCAAGCTGGATTAAAAGACCTGTTCAAATTGATCTCGATGTCAAACGTCGATTATTTTGAACGCGTGCCACGAATCCCCCGATCACAGCTGAAAAAATTCCGACAAGATTTGTTAGTTGGCTCTGCCTGTGACAAGGGTGAGATTTTTGAAGCCATGATGCAAAAAGGGGTAGAAGAAGCACGTAACCGGGCGAAATTTTATGACTATATCGAAGTCATGCCTAAAGCTGTCTATGCACCACTCCTGGAGCAAGAGCTTGTCAAAAATGAACATGACTTAGAAGAAATCATTCGTAACTTAGTAGAAATCGGCAAATCATTAGATAAAATCGTTGTAGCGACAGGAAATGTCCACTACCTGAATGAAGAAGATGCGATCTATCGTAAAATCTTGGTCAATTCGATGGGGGGAGCCAATCCATTGAATCGTCACAGTCTGCCCGAAGTGCATTTCAGAACAACAGATGAGATGCTGACTGCATTCTCCTTCTTAGGTACGGATTTAGCAAAAGAAATCGTAGTTGAAAATACCAATAAGATTGCAGATATCTGTGAAGAAGTCGTGCCAGTGAAAGATGAATTATATACCCCTAAAATTCCTGGTTCGGAAGATGAAATCACGGATCTAAGTTATTCGAAGGCAAAACAAATGTATGGTGATCCATTACCGGATATCGTAGAAAAGCGTCTGAAAAAAGAGCTGGATTCGATCAATGGTAATGGCTTCTCAGTGATTTATTTGATTTCACAAAAGTTAGTGCATAAAAGTAATGAAGATGGCTATTTAGTAGGTTCTCGTGGCTCGGTTGGTTCTAGTTTCGTCGCAACCATGACAGGGATCACAGAGGTCAATCCATTGGCACCTCATTACTATTGCCCAGATTGTCAGTATTCGGAATTTTATGAAGATGGAACTTATGGTTCAGGATTTGATATGCCTGAGAAAAAATGTCCAAAATGCGGTACTCGTTTAAATAAAGATGGGCATGATATTCCGTTTGAAACATTCTTAGGTTTCCATGGCGATAAAGTACCCGATATCGATTTGAACTTCTCAGGGGATTATCAAGCAGAAGCCCATCATTATACGAAAGTATTGTTTGGCGAAGAATATGTCTATCGTGCGGGAACGATCGGTACTGTTGCGGATAAAACGGCGTATGGATTCGTTAAAGGGTTTGAACGTGACCACAACTTGCATTACCGCAGCGCCGAAGTGGATCGCTTAGCCAAAGGTGCTACTGGGGTCAAACGAACGACCGGACAGCATCCAGGAGGGATCATTGTTATCCCCGATTATATGGATGTATATGATTTCACGCCGATCCAATATCCGGCAGACGATCAGAATTCAGAATGGAAAACGACCCACTTTGATTTCCACTCGATCCATGACAATGTCTTGAAACTTGATATCCTGGGACACGATGATCCAACGGTGATCCGGATGTTGCAAGATTTGTCTGGGATTGATCCACAAACGATCCCAACCGATGATCCAGAAGTCATGCGGATCTTTTCTGGACCCGAAGTCTTGGGAGTCACACAAGAACAGATTTATTCTAAAACAGGTACATTAGGGATACCGGAATTTGGGACACGTTTCGTTCGTGGGATGTTAGAGGAAACACACCCAACGACTTTTGCGGAATTATTGCAGATCTCTGGTCTTTCTCATGGTACGGATGTTTGGTTAGGGAATGCAGAGGAATTGATCAAACGTGGGGATGCGACGCTGGCTGAAGTAATCGGCTGTCGTGACGATATCATGGTTTATTTGATCCATGCTGGCTTAGATAGTGGGATGGCGTTCAAAATCATGGAGACGGTGCGTAAAGGATTATGGAATAAGATCCCTGACGAATTGCGTGAAACGTATTTGACCGCAATGAAAGAAAATAACGTACCTGACTGGTACATCGATTCTTGTTCGAAAATCAAATACATGTTCCCGAAAGCCCATGCGGCTGCTTATGTCTTGATGGCGCTACGGGTTGCTTATTTCAAAGTTTATTTTCCGATATTGTATTACTGTGCCTATTTTTCCGTTCGTGCAGATGACTTTAATCTTGTTGCTATGTGCAAAGGAAAAGAAGCAGTGAAAGAGGCGATGAAGGAAATCACGGATAAAGGCTTAGATGCTTCTGTAAAAGAAAAGAATCAGTTGACAGTTTTAGAGTTAGCCAATGAGATGCTAGAACGTGGCTTGAAATTCGGAATGATCGATTTATACAAATCCGATGCAGTAAACTTTGTGATCGAAGGAGACACGCTGATTGCGCCATTCCGTGCGGTACCAAGTTTAGGGGCCAACGTAGCGAAACAAATCGTCGAAGCTAGAAAAGATGGTCCTTTCTTATCCAAAGAAGACTTGGCAACTCGTGGGAAAGTCTCGAAGACATTGATCGAGTATATGACAGAAAATGGTGTCTTGAAAGATTTACCTGATGAAAATCAATTATCGTTATTTGATATGTTATAAAAGTCAACGTGAGAAATGAAAATGAATCAAAATGAAAGCAAAGATTAGTAAAGCTGGTTGCCAGTTGGTTCTAATGATATGGCTTGTCATTTAGAGTGATTTATGTTATAGTTATTTAAGGTAATGATACTAACTGTGAGTGAGCGGAATTTTCGCTCACTCTTTTTAATGGAATTACGGATCTAATTTTAAGGAGGCGAAATCTTTGAGTAGCGTCGTTGAAACAGTCACAGAAATGGTGACACCGATCTTAGATGAACAAAAGTTTGAGCTAGTAGAAGTAGAATTTGTCAAAGAAGGAAAAAGCTGGTTTTTACGGGTGTTTATAGATAAAGAAGGCGGAATCGACATTGAAGAATGCGCATTTGTCAGTGAAAAATTAAGTGAGAAACTTGATACGACAGAGCCAGACCCGATACCACAAGCATATTTCCTAGAGGTATCATCTCCAGGCGCAGAACGCCCTTTGAAAAAAGAGGCAGATTATGAAAAAGCACGAGGAGAGTATATCCATGTGTCTTTATATCAACCAGTTGACGGAGAAAAACAATACGAAGGTTTTCTCCAATCATTTGATGCTGAACAGCTTACATTGAAGATACGCATAAAGACACGGGAAAAAGAAATTGTTTTTGACCGTAAGAATATTGCCAAAGCTCGCTTAGCAATCCAATTTTAATCACGGAGAGGAAACAGAAGAATGAGTAAAGAAATGTTGAACGCGTTAGATGCTTTAGAGGCTGAAAAAGGAATCTCAAAAGAAATCGTGATCGACGCTTTAGAAGCTGCGTTAGTTTCTGCATACAAACGCCATTATGGGCAAGCACAAAACGTAGAAGTAGAATTTGAACAAAAAAAAGGCAAGATCCATGTCTATGCAGTGAAAGAAGTCACTGAAGAAGTGATGGACTCACAATTAGAAGTATCTTTGAAAGACGCCTTGTTGATCAATCCTGCTTACGAGATCGGTGACAAGATCCGTTTTGAAGTCACACCAAAAGATTTCGGTCGTATCGCTGCCCAAACAGCGAAGCAAGTCATCTTGCAACGTGTACGTGAAGCAGAACGCACGATCATCTATAACGAATTCAGTGCTTATGAAAAAGACATTATGCAAGGGATCGTTGAACGTCAAGACAAACGTTATATCTATGTCAATTTAGGTAAAATCGAAGCGGTACTATCAAAACAAGACCAAATGCCAAATGAATTTTATCAACCACATGATCGTATCAAAGTATATGTATCACGTGTTGAGAATACATCAAAAGGCCCTCAAGTCTTTGTTAGCCGTAGTCATCCTGATCTTTTGCGTCGCTTGTTCGAACAAGAAGTACCAGAAGTTTATGATGGACTTGTTGAAATCGTCAGTGTGGCTAGAGAAGCAGGCGATCGTTCAAAAGTGGCTGTCCGCTCAACGGATCCGAATATCGATGCTGTCGGCACGTGTGTTGGTCCTAAAGGCCAACGTGTCCAAGCGATCGTGAATGAATTGAAGGGCGAAAACATGGATATCGTCGAGTGGGATGAAGATCCTGCGGTGTTCATTGCGAACGCATTGAATCCTTCACAAGTCGTGGATGTCATTTTTGACGAACAAAATCCAAAAGCTTGTACGGTCGTTGTACCGGATTATCAATTGTCATTGGCAATCGGTAAACGCGGACAAAATGCGCGTCTAGCAGCCAAATTGACGAACCACAAAATCGACATCAAATCAGAGTCAGACATGACTGAATTCTATGAGAAAAAAGCTCAGGCAGAAGCAGCAATCTCTGAAGAATTACACGATGAAGCAATCATCCAATCAGATTTGACAGATGATGAATATCAAACAATCGCATTTGAAGACGAAACAGCTGAAGTAACTGAACAAGAAGAAATTTAACTGCTAGTGAAGGAGGCAAAGAGATGAAACAAAGGAAGATCCCTTTACGCAAATCTGTGGTTTCAGGTGAAATGAAACCAAAAAAAGAGATGATTCGTGTCACACGTTCAAAAGAAGGTGTGGTATCGATCGATCCTACTGGAAAAATGCCTGGACGAGGAGCGTATGTCTCACTTGAGCCGGAGGAAGTACAACAAGCTTGGGATAAACATCTCTTGGATCGTGTACTTGAAGCTAAGCTAACAGATGAATTTTATCAAGAACTATTAGATTACGTCACTCACCAAAAAGCCCGAAAAGAGCTATTTGGCGAATGAATGGAATGAATCGGCAAAAAGCCATGAATCTTATTGGTCTAGCGATGCGTGCAGGGAAAATGATCACAGGTGAAGAATTGACGATCGGAGACATCCGTCGTCAAAAAGCCAAGATCGTTTTCGTCGCAAGTGATGCCAGTGAGAATACCAGAAAAAAAATCAAAGATAAGAGTTCGTACTACGAAGTTCCTTGCTTTGAGCTGTTTTCTGAGGAAGAAATCACGCAGATGATCGGTAAACCTCGGAAAGTGATAGGAATCACGGACACCGGCTTTGCAAAAAAGGTCAAGGAGCTAATTGAAGGTTAGGAAGGTGATTGCATGGGCAATAAACGAATTTATGAACTAGCGAAAGAATGGAACAAGTCTAGTAAAGAGGTCGTTGATAAAGCGCAGAAACTTGGAATCGATGTGAAAAATCACATGGGTGCGGTCAGCACACAAGATGAAAAGAAACTGCAACAAGCGTTCAACCAACCACAGCAGAAAAAGCAACCAGTACAAAAAGCAAACCAAAAACCAGCCGGACAACAGCCAAGTAACCAAAAGAAAACAAACGAACCATCGAACCAACAAAAAAATAAAAGTAACCGCAACTATCAAGATCGCGGTCAAGGGAGCGGTCAAGTGAATCAAGGAAAATACCAATCAACAAATCAGAATAAGAGTAACCAGACAGGTGGAAACAATCAAAACCGTCAAGGATCTACTCAAAACAATAATCAAAATCGCCAAGGTAACAACCAAGGCAGCAACCAAAACCGTCAGGGAACTACCCAAGGAAACAGCCAAGGTAGCAACCAAAACCGCCAAGGCTCTACCCAAGGAAACACTCAGGGCAGTAACCAAAACCGTCAAGGAGCAAACCAAGGCGGCGGCCAAAATAGAAACAATAATAACAATCGCGGCAAATTCAACAATAACAACCGCAATCGTTTCAACAAAAAAGGAAAAAAAGGCAAACAACAAACGTCAAACAAGCCAGCAGTTCCACCACGTAAATTCCGTGAGTTACCTGAAGTATTAGAGTATACAGAAGGTATGAATGTTGCAGATATCGCGAAGAAAATTCACCGCGAACCAGCAGAGATCATTAAAAAATTATTTATGCTAGGCGTGATGGTCAATCAAAACCAAGCATTAGATAAAGATACGATCGAATTGTTAGCAACAGACTACGGGATGGAACCACAAGAAAAAATCCAAGTAGATATTGCGGATATTGACAAATTCTTTGAAGCGGATGAAGTGAATCCAGAAAAATTAGTCTCACGTCCTCCAGTTGTTACGATCATGGGACACGTTGACCATGGTAAAACAACTTTACTCGATACCTTACGTCATTCTCGCGTAACAAGCGGAGAAGCCGGTGGTATCACACAGCATATCGGTGCGTATCAAATCGATATTGATGGCAAACCAATCACATTCTTGGATACACCAGGACATGCGGCCTTTACAAGTATGCGTGCGCGTGGTGCAAGTATCACTGATATCACGATTTTAGTTGTTGCCGCCGATGATGGCGTAATGCCACAGACTGTAGAAGCGATCAACCATGCGAAAGCAGCTGGTGTGCCAATCATCGTTGCAGTCAACAAAATCGATAAACCAGGTGCAAACCCACAACATGTGATGCAAGAATTAAGTGAATATGAATTGATTCCTGAAGCATGGGGTGGCGAAACGATTTTTGTAGAAATCTCAGCGAAATTCGGTCAAAACATCGAAGAACTATTAGAAATGATTCTTTTAGTCGCTGAAGTGGAAGACTTGAAAGCTGATCCAACACAACGTGCGATCGGTACAGTGATTGAAGCACGATTAGACAAAGGAAAAGGTCCTGTGACAACATTACTTGTTCAACAAGGTTCATTGAATGTTGGAGACCCAATCGTTGTCGGAAACACATATGGTCGTGTACGTGTAATGGTCAACGACTTAGGACGCCGTGAAAAAACAGCTGGACCAGCAACACCAGTTGAAATCACAGGATTGAATGATGTACCTCAAGCAGGCGATCGTTTTGTTGTCTTTGAAGATGAGAAAACAGCTCGTGCGGCGGGTGAAGAACGTGGCAAACGTGCGATGTTAGAACAACGTGCAGCAACTAGCCGTGTGACATTAGATAACTTGTTTGAAAGCTTAAAAGAAGGCGAATTAAAAGAAGTCAATGTCATCATCAAGGCTGATGTACAAGGTTCAGCAGAAGCACTAGCTGCTTCATTGAAGAAGATCGACGTTGAAGGCGTACGTGTCAAGATCGTCCATTCAGCTGTTGGAGCAATCAATGAAAGTGATGTAACGCTTGCTGCGGCAAGTAATGCGATCATCATTGGTTTCAATGTTCGTCCGACACCACAAGCGAAAATCCAAGCAGATACAGAAGAAGTGGATATCCGTCTTCACCGTATCATCTACAAAGCCATCGAAGAAATCGAAACAGCGATGAAAGGGATGCTAGATCCTGAATTTGAAGAGAAAATCACTGGTCAAATGACTGTCCGTGAAACCTTCAAAGTATCAAAAGTCGGAACGATCGCTGGTGCCTTTGTCACTGATGGTTACATTCGTCGTGATAGCGGCGTACGTGTCATTCGTGATGGCATCGTCATTTTCGAAGGACAATTAGCAAGCTTGAAACGCTTCAAAGACGATGTCAAAGAAGTGAAAATGGGCTTTGAATGTGGAGCAATGGTAGAGAAATTCAATGATCTTAAAGTAGATGATGTTATCGAAGGCTTTATCATGGAAGAAATCAAAGTCGACTAATTTAAAAAAAGGAGGCCGCTCATTATGGCTAACTATCGTGACCGCAGAGTCGGTCAAGAAATTTTAAAAGAAGTGAATGATATCTTACGCAAAAAGGTACGTGATCCACGTGTGGAAAACGTAACGATCACAGATGTGCATGTCACGGGTGATCTGCAACAAGCAACGATTTATTATAGCCTCTTATCTGACTTAGCCTCAGATAAGAAAAAAGCGCAAGAAGGGTTGAATAAAGCAAGTGGACTGATTCGTCGTGAATTAGGACATAACATGAGCATTTATAAAACACCTGAATTGACGTTTGAGCTAGACGAATCAGTTGTCTATGGTAATCATATCGATGAATTATTGCGTAATTTAAACAAAGACTAATGTTCTAGCGAGTTAAATCGTTCGTATCAATGGTCGAACAGGGAGGATACAATAACTGTATCCTCCCTGTTTTTTTTTTTGTCTATTTTCATTCGACACTAGAGAGCCAAACAAAATACAACGAAAGAATCCAAAAATAAAAGGAGCCATTTTCGAATTTTTTCGTTGTATTCGTAGCAGATGATCATCGCTGAATTGTCCGCTTTTGGGGAAAACATGTTTCATCATAAAAGCAAAAGATAAGAATTGACTGATCAAAGAATCATCCGATCATCTACCAGATAACCATCCGTATAACCAATCAAAAGGTGCAAAGAAAAGATTTTCCATAGGTGCTCCCTCCTTTACAAAAAGAATACCACCTTTCTATTTACAACAGTGTGAACTTTTGTTACGTTTATGTTTCTAAAACAAAATAATCGTACATTTAAGGATCAATCCCGTCAGTTTTTGATCCGATGTGTTATAATAATTCAGTTAATACTTAAAAGAATGGAGAACAAAAGATGGAAGGCTTATTACCTTTATGGAAAGAACGCGGCATGACTAGCCACGATTGTGTATTCAAATTACGAAAAATTTTACATACAAAGAAAATCGGACATGGTGGGACATTAGATCCTGATGTAGATGGTGTTCTTCCAATTTGTATTGGTAAAGCCACTAAAGTCATTGAATATCTGACGGATTCGGGGAAGACCTACAAAGGAGAAATCACACTTGGCTACAGTACGACGACTGAAGACAAATCAGGTGAAATCGTTGAACAACGAGCTGTCACCGAAGCATTGACAGAGGAGCAAGTAGATGAAGCAATGGCTGCTTTTGTCGGTGAGATCACACAGATTCCTCCGATGTACTCGGCTGTGAAAGTCAATGGTCGACGTTTATATGAATATGCTCGAAATAATGAGACAGTGGAACGACCTGTTCGCAAGGCACAGATCTATCGTTTTGAACGAACAAGTGAAATCCTCTGGTCAAAAGAAGCAGGGACCGTTTCGTGGCGGTTTGAAGTCGAATGTGGCAAAGGTACCTATGTTCGGACGTTGGCTGTAGATACGGGGAGTAAGCTAGGCTATCCTGCGCATATGTCAGATTTGACGAGAACAGCGAGTGCCGGCATGGATGAATCCCAAGCAATTACTTTAGCTGAAGTAGCATCATATATGGAGAATGGTACGATCGAAGAGTATTTATTACCCATTGAAACGGGTGTAGCAAAGTTCAAACAGGTCGATATCGATGAAACAGTGTGGCAGAAAGTCAAGAATGGTATGCGCTTAGATTACCAAGTATTCGGTCTATCCGAGATGCCATCAGAAGAAATTGCCCTTTTTTATCAAGGAAAAGTAGTGAGTATCTACCAACCAAATCCAAAAGAAAAAAATAAGTTAAAACCAAGTAAAGTTTTAAGAAATGAGGTTTAATGTAAAAATGGAAATCATCAAAATCAGACACCCTTATCAAGTTTCTCAAATTCCGAAAGAAGACGTCGTATTGATCTTAGGTTTCTTTGACGGAGTTCATTTAGGACATCAGAAAGTGATTGAAACGGGGCGAGAAATTGCTCAAAGAGAGGGTCTGAAATTGGCATTGATGACATTTAATCAACATCCGTCAATCGTCTTTAAAAAAATCAATCCAAGTAACGTCAAATACTTGACTACGTTAGAACAAAAAGAAGAAAAAATGGCAGAACTTGGGATCGATTATCTTTACGAAATTGAATTTACTTCTGCATTTGCTCACTTAGCCCCTCAAGATTTCGTTGATCAATATATTGTAGGGCTAAATGCTAAGTATGCCGTTTCTGGCTTTGACTATACGTATGGTCCAAAAGAAATTGCGGATGTCCCTCATCTCCCAGGTTATGCAAAAGGTCGCTTTGAAGTAGTCACTGTACCAAAAGAGCAACAAGAAGGGGAAAAAATCAGTTCTTCACGGATTCGTCAAGACTTGGATGCTGGGGATGTCGCGAGTGTGGCCCATTTGCTAGGATATATTTATGAAATCGACGGTGTGGTCATCCACGGGGACGCACGTGGTCGCTTATTAGGATTTCCGACAGCTAATGTCAAAGTTAAAAGCACCGTTCATTTACCAAAAGTGGGGGTCTATGTTTGTGAAATCAAAGTCGGTGAGACGTGGTACCCAGCGATGGGATCAATCGGACATAATGATACATTTGGCGATGGACGTGAATTGACAGTCGAACTGTATATTCTAGATTTTGATCAAGATATCTATGGTGAACATGTCTACATTCGTTGGCACGAGTTTATCCGAGATCAAGTGAAGTTTGATGGAGCAGAAGCTTTGATCGAGCAATTAAAAGCAGACGAACGAGTAACTGCTGATTTTTTTGAACATGTTGAATAAGCAAATGTAGTATTCGAGAATAAGGAAGAAGCCCAATCAGGATAACTGAAGGGCTTTCTTTTTTGGAAAGAATTTTTTAGTGCGTATGATTTGCTTTCACCTACACTGCGTAGTGTACACTGTCTTTATAGCTAATAACGAATGTTTTAAAATATCTGTTATTAATGTGATAAAAGAAAGGGTGTCTTCTATGTATAAAGAATTAGAACAGAAAGTAGCTATAGTGACTGGTGGGTCCAAAGGGATCGGTACAGCCATTTCTCAGCGTTTTGGAGAAGAGAAGATGAAAGTAGTTGTAAATTACCATTCGGATGCTGATGGAGCAGAAGAAGCAGTTAAAGCGATTGAAGAAGCTGGGGGTCAAGCATTAGCTGTCAAAGCGGATGTAGGAACAGAAGAAGGCGTGCAGACTTTGATTGATCAAGCGATAAAAGCCTATGGTCAGTTGGATGTTTGGGTCAACAATGCTGGCACTGAAAACCAAAAACCTACGCACGAATTAAGCTTGGAAGAATGGGAAACTGTGATGCAAGTCAACCTTACTGGCGTGTTTTTAGGAACAAAAGCCGCGATCAATTATTTCAAAAAACACAAAGTAAAAGGAAGTATTATCAATATTTCCTCTGTCCATGAACAAATCCCATGGCCGACCTTCTCACATTATGCCGCTTCAAAGGGTGGGGTAAAACTATTCACTCAAAGTGTTGCGATGGAGTATGCGCCTGAAGGAATACGTATCAATAGTATCGGACCAGGAGCGATCAAAACACCGATTAATGCCGAAAAGTTTGATGATCCAGAGCAAAAAGCGACAACAGAAAGTATGATCCCGATGGAACGCATTGGAAAACCAAGTGAAGTCGCCGCTGCGGCTGCTTGGTTGGCTTCAGATGAATCAAGCTACGTTACAGGTATCACGTTGTTTGTAGACGGTGGTATGACGCTTTATCCTTCATTTCAAGGTGGGAAAGGGTAGGGATTGATTGATGGGAATCTTAATTGCATTAATACCAGCGATTGGCTGGGGAATCCAACCACTGGTTTTGAAAAAAATCGGTGGACGTCCCACCAATGAAATATTGGGTACAGGTATTGGGGCATTACTCGTTGGTCTAGTTGTTCAATTGTTCATGTCACCCGGTGGTATTTCGATTACTACATTTTTGATCAGTCTTTTATCTGGGGCGTTTTGGGTCATTGGCCAAATCGGACAATATACGACGTTCAATTTGATCGGCGTATCCAAAACAATGCCTATTTCCACTGCGATGCAGCTTGTTGGAACGTCACTCATTGGTGTTTTTGCTTTTGGCGAATGGTCAGGAACAACAGGGAAAGTGATTGGTGGAGTAGCGATCGTCTTGCTAGTGATTGGTTCTGCACTAACAGCAGTAACTGATAGGGGAAGTAAACAAGGTGGAATAACTAAAGGAATTTCGATTCTTGCTTCTACGAGTATTGGTTATTGGGTGTACAGTGCATTACCTAAATTAGTCAATGCAGATGGTGTAGCTATCTTCTTTCCACAAATGTTAGGTGTTTTCTTAGCCGCGGCTATTTACGTCGTCTTGAAGCAACCAAAAGCGTACGGAGATGGAAAAAGTTGGAAAGCGACGATCGTCGGAGTCATTTTTAGTTTAGCCGCATTTGCTTATATATTTTCAGCTAGTGCCAATGGAGTAGCTACTGCCTATATCATCACACAACTGAACGTAGTGATCTCAACATTAGGTGGTATGGTTATTTTGCACGAAAAGAAGAGCAAAAAAGAATTAAGATACACGTTGATCGGGTTAGCCTTGATTGTCGGGGGTAGTATGATTACTGTGCTGATTTAAAAAATAAAGCAATGTAAGACATCGACTAACAAAAATGTCTTACACTGCTTTATTTTGGTGCGGTCAATGAGATATCCGTTCGTTTTAAAACAGCTTCATTAAACCAAGTACCAAAACTTTGAACATAGTTAAAATTCCCGCTAATGATAAATTCCGCGCAGGTATCATCTAAGACATTATAAAAAAAGTAACGATCTTCTTTATTTGAATAAACATCTTGATGATAGCTGATCATACAATCTCTAAATTGGTGCAATGACTCCAACGTTTCGTACTGAAGGTAGAATTTTAGGACTACTGCACTATTTATTGGTTGGTCAGTTCCTACGAAGCTTGGTTTGTTTTTAAGAGAGAACTGTAGAAACTCTGACAGATTTTCTTCTGAGAATTTCCATTTTCCTCCAACCTTTATCCCCTGTAGTTTTCCCTCGCGTAGATAATTTCGTACAGAACGAGTAGTTACTCCTAGAATCTCTGCAACTTCATTGACTGAATAATAATTCTTCATCAGTTTTCCTTCCTCCGTTTTCTTGAATGATAGAAACAAATAACTAGTACCATTTACGAGTTAGGTAAATGATTTTTGCTATTATGATTTGCCTATCAATTATATAAATATAGCGTAAAATAATAAATAAATAGAGAAAAAATAAGGATATCTTTCAAATTATTATACTCAATATAAAGCATTAAAACCATAATTTTTGAAGATTATTGTTATGTTTTTAAACTTTTGCAAAATATCGATAAGGTAAATATCAAGTCTGTAAACAATCCGCCTAAACCTTTTCTAAAACATTCTCTAAAATTTGTGAGTGTTTCAATATAGGATAGCTAGTTACTTCTTAATTCAGTGTCTAAAATCCTGCAATCCATGAAAACAGTACGAATAAGCTGTTTAATAAAAATAAACTTATTCCTAACTTTTCCTAACAAAGATATTGACTTTTACATTAATCGCGTTATACTAATGTTAGGAAAAAAAGTGAAATTTTTTCCTAAATACTAGAGAGGAGGACAGTGATAGTTAGCTCAAAGGATCTGTGAAGAGTCTCTAAGCACATTAAATGACCGTATACCAAAGTGAAGTCATGTAGTTGTTCTAGATGATTAGCAAATGGACCAAAGCTTACACCGTTCTTTTTTATGGTAGAAACGAAGTTAGTACACTAAAAAACTCCCCTTTTTTGTACAGACTAACTTTAGTTTCCTAAAAATCCCCATATTGTGAGGCAAATGATTTCGTCTATGATTTGCCTCACAATAATCAATTGTAAGTTAACGATGACCAAGATCAGATAAGAAGGATAAACCTTATCTATATAGTGAATCTTATGTGTATACATACCATTTTGAGATGAAAACTACTACTTATTCGCATTTGATTATTTTACGATGTAAAGTAAATGCAAGAATCGATCACCCGCCAAGAATAAAGGAACTCTTATCTTTGGAATAAGGAATAAGAACAAGTAATACGGTTAATGCTTTTGAAAAGGCAGTCCAAGTGAAGTAATATTCAGAACACCATCAATTTCGAAGAATTGCTGTTAAAAGAAGACAATCAATAGTAGAACTATTGGTTATGGAGTTATAGGAAAGGAAGAAAAAGAAATGAAGTTAAACAAAGCGATCGCTTATGAAAAATTAGGAAATACAATCTACTTGTCATCAGATGAGGGAATCTTTCTACTGGAGAATGAAGTAGCGACATATATCTTCGATCTTCTGACAAAGGAACAGACCATCAAAGAAATCAAATTAAAAGTAAAAGAAAAGTTTAGTCACGCGAATGAACTGACAAAAGAAGGAACAGATTTATTTATTGAAAATTTTTTAACTGATTTGTCGAAGCGATCGATTGTTTGTTAAATGAAAAGCACATTATCTAACTCTATGTTGGATCATTCAACATGAAACAGCTCTAATTGTTGCTACGAATAAAATATACATGTTACAGCTGGAGGTACAATAAGTTTAAAGCTGTTTTATTTTGAGTTATCGAACGTTAAAAATAGACTGCAAGTCACACTTGCGGTCTATTTTTTTGTTGAAGACAGATCCAAAGCCTGATTCGATGATCACCAATAAAAGAAATGTCTTTGTCTTTCTCGCTTTCTAGGTGTTGCCGTGAGACAAAAATATCATAATTTGTTCTGTCGCAATTGCTACTATTATTTTAGTATTCCTATACTTTTTTCTACCAATAAAAAAACCTCTATGCTATATTGGAATAAATATGGTATATTTTACTTAAATAGAAAACAGCGGAAAGATACTATGTTTATCCTATGGAAATCACAAAATTAAGTGACTTTTCGAAAACTTTTACGATTAAATGATACCGATTACATAGGGCTGCTATTTATTTGATCGGCATGAGAAATTACTACTGACTGAGGAAGATAGCTCTTGGAACTAACTTAGTATAGAAATTCAATGAAAGAATACAGTGAGGGGAAAAGAATATGGCGAAAAAAGTTGGGATTTTATCAATAGAAGGCTATGTAAAAGGGGGAGAGCGATTAGTGGAACAGCTTGTGCTTTCCATACCTGAACAAGAAATCGAATTATTCGCAATCAATTTTTCTGAAGAACAATATATCCAAACAAAGTTGGATCAAAATATAAATAATTGGCATTTATTTGATTGTTCCTATTTATGTTCAGAAACTAACCATGTAAACTATCAATTTATTCAATTGATCAAAGAGGCAAATTACGACTCCTTCGTATTATTAGGTGGGACTTCGAGTGTTGTATTTGCAAATGAGCTACGTAGCCATGGACTTTCAGTAATCACTGTACCAGTATCCAACTATCTTGATTATCCAAGTGGTGACTATACAGTAGGTTCAGATACATTTATCAACGGCGTAACAAAAGTGATTGATCGGATAGTCGATACTGGACATTCTCATCAAAAAGTAACGTTCATCCAAATTGACGATACCATCACAGGTAAAGTCACAAGAGAACTATCTTTGACAAATGAAATCGATGTTTGTATTGCTAATCAACTTGATTTAACGAATAATAAAAAATATCTTTTGAAACATATGAATAGCCATCCTATGCATTTTTTATTGAACCGTTCAGTTAGTTCAATCGATTCTTTTGTTGAAACGTTTTGTCCCACATTATCCGACTATAGAAGTATTGTTTTAGATAATTTAGCCATTGGACAGTCGATGATCACCGCGTTTGATCGAATTGCGGTAATTGAATTAGCGAATGTCATAACTGATTTACTTAACGACAGGCAATGTTTAGACGCTGAATTGTATTTCTCACATGGGAAGGTGTTGTTTGAACAAAGTCCTTATCATCAAAATGTGAAAAACAAGCGGTGGAGTAACTATTAGTAAGCAGATTGTTACAGGATAGAATGTCACGTTCCACGAAATAATTTTCGGTAATCCGGATCTGGCAAAAAGGTAACCCTTCAAATTATTTCTCGCAAGCAAATCAATAAAAAATTCTAACTCAAAGCAACACATGAGTTAGTTTTTTTTTGTTATTGTCATTTAGTAAAAAAGATAAGATAAAAATTTTTATAAATTAATCTTTTATATTACGTTATATAATGTTATTATATTTGTGAAAAACAGTTATTCTATTTACTTTTATATAAACGGAAATAGTAAAATATTTCACTTATAAATCATTTTCTTTAGTAGAGTTTGGGCGAATATATACTATTTTGTTCATATTCATTCGAGTAATAAAACAACTGTTTTATATAAAAAAACAATTGTTATTCTAGGGGGAGAAATGAAAAAAATTAGTTATCGAAAAAAATATGAATGGATCGGATTAGGTTTGCAATTAGTTTTAGTAGCTATCGGTTTGATTTATTACTTTTTTATCTATCGTTAGGAGAATGAAAATGAAATTAATAGTAAAAAAAAGGTTGAATGGCGTCTATCTTGATAAAAACAAACATACAGCACAACAAGCCATCGAGAAACTAACGCCACCAAAGAAAATTATTTTACCAATGTCTATGCATCTTGGAAAACCTGCTAAAGTCGTTGTTGAAGTAGGCGATAAAGTGGCAATTGGGACACTCATCGGAGAAAAAGATGGACCAATATCTGCCAATGTACATAGTTCAGTGGCAGGAGTCGTAAAAAAAATCGAGAACCGCATGGTCAATCATCGGTCGACTGAAGTGGTCATTATAGAAAATGACTTTTCTGACCGTATGGAATTATTACATACAAAAAACAAAGTTTTACATAATATCGTCGCGAATGCAGGAATTGTAGGGATGGGAGGCGCTGGTTTTCCAACTGACTTAAAGCTACTACCTAAAGAAGAACAAAAGATCCATACCTTGATCATTAACGCAGCAGAATGTGAACCATCCATTACTAGTGATAGAAGATTATTGATTGAAGATACTGAACAAATGATTTTGGATACTTATAAAATCCCCAAAGCAAGGATTGCGATCGAAAAATCATCTGTACAAGTGATTGAACATTTACATAAACATCTGATTGATCCAAGAATCCAGTTACATATTCTAGGGAATCTATATCCTCAAGGTGCGGAAAAATTAGTGATCAAGCATGTATTATCTCAAGAAATACCTAAAAGCAAGCTCCCTTTTGATGTCGGAGTGATCACCTTGAATGTAGCGACGATACATAGTATTCTTAGTGCTGCGTTGAAGCAGGTCGCATCCTTCGAACGGGTAGTAACAGTTTCAGGTACACCGATCAAAGAAGGAAAAAATCTACGAGTACGAATTGGCACACCAGTAGAGGAATTGATTGATGCTTGTGGTGGATTTGTGTCGTCACCTCTTAAGGTATTGAATGGTGGACCGATGATGGGGAAACTTATCCAATCATTAGATGAACCAGTCACAAAAACGACTAATTTGATTTTAGCATTGTCTGCAGCAGAGGCAATGATCCCCAAGGAACAAAAGTGTATCAAATGTAGCGAGTGTGTGAATGCGTGCCCAATCGGTCTACATCCGATCTTGATCAGTCAAGCGTACCGTCATCAGGATCTTCAGACAGCCGAACAGTTAGGCGCGTTGAATTGTTTAGAATGTGGTGCTTGTTCATTTATCTGTCCTTCAAAAATCAATTTATTAAAAGATATCAGAGCAGTAAAAAATCAGATCATGGAGGCAAAAGGATGAGTACGAAATATCTAGGAAACGGAACGATCAATGGTCCGCATATCCGTAATGATTGGACAAGCCAATGGAAAATGAAACAAGTATTGATTGCCCTTATATTTCCAACGATTGGTGCTACTTACTTTTTTGGTTGGCGTTCGTTAGTGAAGATCATTACCAGTATCCTCACATGTGTATTACTTGAAGGGGTTATCCAAAAAGTAAGTAAACAACAGATCACGGTCAATGATTTGACTGCTGTGATCACAGGTTGGCTGTTAGCTTTGACATTACCTACTAGTGCACCATTATGGACAGTGCTTGTCGGAGACTTTATTGCTATCGTCCTTGTAAAGCATCTAGGAGGCGGGTTAGGAAGGAACTGGATCAATCCCGCAGTAGCAGCACGAGTCCTTCTAAAGCTCTTTTTATCTCCTTGCATCACCAATTGGATCGCACCAGGACCAGATGTGATCACTACTGTGACGCCACTTGTGGCACTTGCTCATTTTTCTCGAGAAATCAGCGCGACCACACCTGAATGGTGGAAACTTTTCTTAGGGATTGATCTAGGCGGTCCAATGGGGGAAACAAGTAAACTGCTCTTATTGATTGCAGGGGGCTATTTGATCGTGCGAAAAATCATCCATCCATTCGTTCCTCTGTTGACCCTAAGCTCTTTCTATCTAGCGATTTTAATTTATAGTGGGTTTAATTTTAGCTTTGCTACAGCTCATTTGCTTAGTGGAGCATTGATCATGGCAGCTGTTTTCATGGTAACAGACTATACGACTTCACCTGCAACCGATAAAGGGAAGTATTATTTCGCTATCGGCTGTGGTTTACTATGTGCTGTTTTAAGAATCGTCTTAGATTTGCCAGGGGGGATCGGCGTAGCGATTGTTGTCATGAATCTAGCGGTACCATTCATTGATCAGTGGACGATGCATCGGGTGTATAGTGAAAAAGAGTTTAAGATAACCCCGATGATTGATAAAGAAAATAGAAAAGGATTATCAAGTTTCAAGTGATAATTTATAAGGAATAGGACTGTTACCCGACTAGAGAAATTTAGTCGGGTCTTTTTAGGTAAAACTGTTGCTCAACTATTTTTTTTGTGAAAGAACTCAATAATTTCACCTGTGAATGAAATTATTGAGTGCCAAACTATTTATTTATCTGCTAATCTACAAATGGATATCATTCGTTATTTTATAGTGTCTTAAAACAAAAGGTACCTAACATCAAAAATAAAAGAATACTTCCTGTTTAGAACGATAGCCAATCACAGCTAAAAAGAATGGAGAGACAAATGAACAAACGACAACTAAAAATGATGTTATGTTTTCTGGTTCTGTTTGTAATAAGCATACCAGCAAATATAAACGCAGAAGCAACGAATGAGTTAGAGGGCCAAAAAACTTTTTCGGCTCAGCACACCGAATGGTTAGATGCAACAGATGCGACGATTTTTGGAGAGCACGCGCTGCGACGTGAGAGTTTAGAAGATCAGTCAAATCAATTACAAGCGATTATTGATCATGCCAATTCTTTAACAAAACAGTTATATATTCCAGCTGGTACGTATATTATCAACAAAAATGTAGTGTTAAGAAGCGGTCTTAAGATCAAAGGAGAAGAAGAGAATCCAACGATACTGAAAAATGAAACAGGACAAAACGTTTATTTGTCAGATGAAAATTACCAGACAAGCTACAATATTGAGATTCATTCATTGTTTTTCGATGGAGTAGGAATTTTTACACGTTTAGCAAATAACATTACCATCAATGATAATGTGTTTTATCATCCTGTCTCTTTATATCCGATCAACCTACAGACATCCAATGGGGCAACTATGCAAAATAATATATTTATGAGAGATCATGAACATGCCACGCCAGATACAGAAAATCGGGCAATCTATATTGGTGGTTTTTCGACGGTTGGAAGATATGAGTATATGGAAAATGTACAGATTACAGATAATCTATTTGGATTACGGATCAATGAGTTAGAAGCAATCAAGAGCTTTAGCAATCCTGAGATTATCAAAACCATCAATCGTCTACAATCTGCATTGGAGTCTGAGCAAATGTCTCTTGAACATAACGAACAAAACTATCTTTCTTGTGGTGTCAATTCATATAGTAATTCGAAGAATGTTTTGATAAAAAATAATTTCTTCCAGCAGATGTACGAGAACGAGGATCGATATGGTGTGGTAGGTGATCATGCCATCTATCTAAGAGGATCACAGAATGTACAGGTTGTAGGCAATCACGTTCGTGGATTGCACAATGGACCTTATGGTGGATTTAAATTCAAATCAGGACGTAACATCACGATCATGAATAATTATCTACGTAATACCGGTATTATCATGTATGAAACACCAGAATTTGGATTAGGAGATAGTTTTGCTCAAGGTCAAGTAGCTGAGTTATCGAATTGGTTCGTAGCAAATAACGTGTTTGATTTTAAAGAGTGGCAGGATAAATACGCGATTGGGATAGAGTATAATCGGCATACTGGAAAGGACAACGTATACAATGGGGTATTTATTGATAATAAATTTATCAATTATCACAATATTCCAGCCAACCGCCGGAGAGAGCTATTGATCATGAATCAAGCTTCTGAAGGTTTTAAAGGAGAGTCAACATATGTTTCTGGCAATACACGTGATGACACATCTGATCGTCAATTAAATGTTGAGTATTGGACCTCGGCAGAGTATGACAAAATGCCAAAGGATTGGAGAAGTTTGATCGATTCTACAATGTATGATCAATATAAAGAAACGCAAATACCAATACAAGATGCATTTCCTGTTGGTCGGACGGTTGAGATTATTTTAGGTGAATCTTATGATCCATTTGATTTTGTTGAGCAAACCCATATAGAAGAAAACGATCGTCCTGAAATCACTATTTTGAATCCTGAAGTTCTATCAAAAGTTGGTCAACATAAGCTAGAGCTAATGCTTTCATATCCAAATGGACGAACAGTGCGTGTGGTTTCAAATGTGACAGTCATGTTTCAATAATATAAAAAGTTCAAGCGATTCAAAAACCAGTTGAAACTTCTTGGCATATCATTTTCTAGCCAAAGTCGAAAGAGTTAGAAATATTTTCGCTCGATAAAGATTTACAAGTAGTCATTTTATCAGAAATACCAAGTTTTTACCGCTTAATTTTCGATTGAAAAGGCGGTGTTAATGAGCTTGGCTAAATAGGTGATTTCGACAAAAGAACAGATGCATGAAATTACTTATATCTCTTCTATTTTTCGCACCAAAAAACAAGGTTGGTTGAACATTCCTTCTTTTTATAGACATAGTATAAAGACGGAGGATGTTCAACTGATTTTTATTTTGCCTAAGTAGTTTATCAATCAGTTAAATAAAAATACACTTATAAAGTGAAAAAGAAAAGGTACAAGAAATGTAAAATAAAAGTATTGTGGATTTAGTAGAGATTGTCATAGCGAAAGAATTTTATGCTGGAATGAAATATGTAACAGATGAAGCGAATAAAAGACAGAAAGGATTAGATGGTTAGGGTAAAATGGATTGGATACTGAAGTCATCCAAGAAATATGTGTATGGCTTTTTTTGTTTTGCTGATTTTATCATACTTGATTGAGATAAATTTAACGTTTATGCGTTCAAAATAAGTTTTTATGATTAGTTTGAATAATAACTATGTTATTAGGTTATATTAAACGTGTGGCTTAAAGGTTTATGATTTTTTGTATATTATGTAAAAAAAGTTCTAAAGATTAATAATTTTTTTGTAATTAAAATTTTCTTGGTACTACTATGAACTATGGTAAAGAGAATTATTGCAGAAGGTATAGCTAGAATCGTCAGAAAAATAATAGTTATCTTTTGGAATAAGCCTTTAACAGTACATATTGAAAAGGATGTAGGTAGGTTAAATTGATATATTTCGCGATCCGAATAGGCTTATGTTTCTTAAGTCTGTTGTGTTTTAGTATAGGCATTAGCTTTTTATGGAGAATAAAAAAATTAGTACGACAAAACCTTGGGAAAAGTTTGTCAAGATCAGATTATATGAAAACACAAGATTATTTAACAAAATATAGGTTTTATGTTTATATAGTTTTTTTTACATTAGCATTTATCTTAATACTAATACGTTTTAATTAGTATTTAATTGATATTATTTCTCTTTGATTACAATTTATATTCAGCATAAAGTGTATTATGTTTATTTTCATAAATAATCGGTTGTAAGCCCGATTATTTATGAAAAAGAGAGTATAAAATTTTTACGGTAGGATAGAATTATTATGATAGAAAAGATTCTGATAAGGAACATCGTATCTAGAAATATTTTTTATAATTGTTAATTCGTCGAAATCTAATTGTTTTAGCATAAGAATATCTAAGATACATTGTAATTTTAGAGTTACATATATAATTCTATTGGATTGGTAATGGCTAATTCATATTTACTTACTGAATCTCCGTGGGTAAGATAATTTCTTGTGAATCTGTAAATATTTTTAAATATCTATAATTTAGTTTTCGTCCCAAAAAAAATTGAATAAAAATTATTGATTTTAAGTAAACTATCTTTAAAATCTTTAAAAAGGAAGTAGACTGTCGTTTAAAACTTTTATTTCAAAATTTTTTTAGAGAAATTTCAAATTTTGTAAATCCATCAATATGTCTCCTTGATAGTATAGCTCTTTTAGAAAATTCCATTGTATCAACCTCTATTAGAAATGAGCTTTCAATTGATTTTAGATTTTCCTTACCATAGTTTACAGATTCAGAATTTTCTGCTTTATTTATAGATATTGTGATTGGAGAACTTTGATTCCATCTTTCATATGAGTCAAAGGAAAAAGTGGATTTTATGATATTTAAATTATCAATTAATGCAATTGGTTGGGATGAAATAAATAAGGAATTAACCAGGTATGTTACTAGTTTGTATAATAATAATGAAATCCTTTAAATATACATATTTACCATTTTCAGAAAAACCATAGATTATTCTATCGTCAATTATATTTTGCTGATCAAAGAAGTCTGCAAAACTATTCATTAACTTTAGTCTAAATTTTTGCGATAGTACCATCATCTTTTAATTGATAACTAGTAACCACTTGGCGACTCAGTCCCATTCCTGTTCCAGTAAATATATACAGATTAATTGATTTATTTACTGGTTGTTGTGCCATCAAAAGCTCTGAGTTCTTTTTAAAACGTTCTAAATCTTGTTCACTCTCTAAATAATTATTAGTAATGCTTAGACTATAGAAGTTATCTCCTGTTTTAGTTAACTCAATTTCAGCTTTGTCAGTATTATCAGAAAAATAAGGTGATAAACTCAATTCTGCAACCATAGAGGCATCCTGCAAAGCTTTAGTTTCGTTGCCTTGAGTAGCATTAATCATACCTTGAATATCCATTTTTCCAGGATGCCATTCACTTGCAGGATATTCTTTTAATAATGATTCAGAAGTTGGTTCACTGCTTGATATTTTTGTTTGTTCAACCGTACTACTCGTTGTAGAACTAACTTTTTTTGTGGTTGGCTCGGTATTTTGATTAGAACAACCAGCAAATAAAGTAATCGTTGATACAAGTAATAACAACCAAATATTTTTTTCATTATTTCACTCTCCTCAAATTATATAATAACATGGTTTGAATATATTGTATCTAAATATTCCATGACGATAAGTATGCGCAACAGAAAAGTATTGTATTATGAAATTTGAACAACTTGGAAAACCAATCAAATTTGGCGAATATATGGGTCGTTACAAAGAAATGATCCAGCATGTGTTATGTGAATTGTCTTTTGTAGATTTTGATTCAGAAAAAATAAAAGCATTATTAAGAGCAAAAATACGTAAGGCAGAAACTACTTTTTATATCTTTTATGATCAACATCGCAGAGAGCCTGATTATGCTTTTTTGCAGAGGAAAATTATGTAGTGCGAGCCACTTTCACAACCCAATTTTGTTAATCAACAAAGGTTCAAGGCCACAGAAAATATAAAATTTGGTTAAGAGACATTACCTATATCACTCTGAAAGAAGGAACGCTTTATTTATCTATATTTATTGATATCTGTACGAGAAAAATTGTTGGGTGGTCTATGTCACCTAGAATGAAAGGTCAATTAGTTGTGGACTCTTTTCTTCAAGCATTTGGAAAAGAGCAGCCTGGACCAGGGGTTATTATTCACACTGATTAAGGCTCACAATAAACAAGCGCTAAATTCCAATCGGTGTTAAGAAAAAAAGAAGCACGCTCTAGTATGAGCCGAAAAGGAAACCCTTATGATAATGCCTTAATGGAATCTTTTTACAAAACGATAAAAAGAGAGCTGATCAATGATGTTCAATTTAGAGATATTGATCAGGCTCAAATGGAGATATTTAAATAGATTGAAACTTACTATAACACGAAACGCATACATTCTAGAACGTGTAGGGCACGCCAACATGAAAACCACACTGGAAATTTACAAACAAGTCTCCAATACAACTAAAGAAAAACTAATCCAAGAAACCGATTCTTGGATTTTTTAGTGGATTTGTTTGTTAAATACGTTTAGTATGCGTATATAAGAGGTCGTGAAAGTGCC
Organism: Enterococcus pernyi; assembly: GCF_045371165.1. NCBI lineage: Bacteria > Bacillati > Bacillota > Bacilli > Lactobacillales > Enterococcaceae > Enterococcus > Enterococcus pernyi. Next base: position 101,703 of record NZ_JBIQDM010000008.1, on the reverse strand, counting down.
GGTTAGCTCCGATGACAATAAGAAAGCAATTTTTAAAACAGCTTTTCATGTTTTGAAAATTGCTGGCTTATTTCAAGGAGTTGGCACTTGAACACCGTTTAAAGAGTGGTCGAAAAGCGGTACGACTTTTTGACGTAAGGAGAAAGAAAAACTAATGAAAGAAACAAACAAATCCGCAGAACATAAGGTTTCTGCTTATATCCATATCCCGTTTTGCGAACATATCTGTTATTACTGTGACTTCAATAAAGTGTTTCTAGAAGGTCAACCAGTGGATGAGTATGTCGAAATGCTACTAAAGGAAATGGCGATCATGATGGAGCGTCGTCCGGTGAATGAATTGGAGACGCTGTATGTTGGTGGTGGAACGCCGACTTCTTTATCGGCTAAGCAGCTCGATCGACTATTGTCTGGTGCCAGAGAGATCTTACCTTTTAATGAAGGAAAAGAGTTTACGGTGGAAGCGAATCCTGGTGATTTGACCAGGGAAAAGCTACAAGTAATGAAGAATTATGGGGTCAATCGTTTATCGATGGGGGTCCAGACCTTTGATAATCGCTTATTAAAGAAAATTGGTCGAAAACATACGGCGGAAGATGTCTATGAAACAATGCGATTTTTAGAGGCGGAAAATTTTTCAAATGTCAGCATTGATTTGATCTATGCGTTACCTGGGCAGACGTTAGAAGGCTATCTTGATACTTTGGAGCGGGCATTAGCCTTAGACTTACCTCATTATTCTCTTTATTCATTGATTTTAGAGAATAAAACGATGTTTATGAATTGGGTTCGACAAGGTCGGTTGCAATTACCAGATCAAGAGACGGAGACACGGATGTTTGAAGAAACGATTGCGGCGATGGAAAAACACCAACGTCATCAATATGAGATCAGTAACTTTGGTTTAGCTGGTCATGAATCGCAACACAATTTGATGTATTGGAATAATGATCACTATTTCGGTTTTGGCGCAGGGGCAAGTGGCTATTTGGATCATACGCGATATCGAAATAAAGGTCCGATCCAACATTATTTGCGTCCGTTACGTGAAGGTGAGCTACCGGTATTAGAACGTGAAGAGTTATCTCATAAAAATCAAATTGAGGAAGAGATGTTTCTTGGTTTAAGAAAAAAGGTGGGCATTGAGAAGCAACACTTTTTACAGCGTTATGGTCGATCGATTGAATCGTTGTATCAATCTGTCCTGGATGAGTTAGTAGCAGAAGAGTTGTTAGTGAATGAAGAAGACCGAGTATATTTGACACAAAAAGGAACTTTTTTGGGAAATAATGTCTTCGAACGGTTTTTATTGGATAAGGACTTGATAAACGACTGAATGATTGTTTAAATTTTTTATAACAACGAAATAAAAAAACGATTTGATCATTTTTTTTATGATTAAAAGACTGATATGACGGTATTTTAAGCAAGTTGACAATTGATTAGCACTCTCGGTGGCAGAGTGCTAAAAAAGTGGGTTCTTTTCCTTGACACTTTTTAGTCTTCTTGCTATATTTATAAGTGGGTTAGCACTTAGAAGCTAAGAGTGCTAATGAGAGGTGAGAAAGATGTTAACACAGCGACAAAGTGATATTTTACGTCTGATCATCCAAAACTATACGAGTAGTGGGGTGCCCGTTGGTTCCAAAACGTTAATGGCGGAAGGAGTCGAGGCAAGTCCAGCGACGATCCGTAATGATATGAAAGCTTTAGAGGATGAAGGTCTACTTTTAAAGACACATTCTTCTTCTGGACGTATACCGTCTGCGCTAGGTTATCGTTATTATGTGGATCATCTGTTACGACCTGCTCGTGTAGCAAATGATGATTTGCACCAAATTCGACAGTCTTTAAACAAGGAATTCCATGAAATCAACGAAATCATCAAACAATCAGCTGAGATTTTATCTGAGTTGACTAGTTACACTACTTTTTCGTTAGGACCCGAGATTAAAGATCGCCGTTTGACCGGTTTTCGCATCGTGCCATTGAACAGTCGTCAGGTGATTGCGATCGTGGTGACTGATAATGGGAACGTTGAAAGTCAGGTTTTTACTCTTCCTGAAAACTTAGGTAGTCAGGACTTAGAAAAAATGGTTCATATTGTCAATGACCGTTTGGTAGGAGATCCGTTAGTGACGGTATACAACAAATTACGCACGGAGATCCCAATGATCTTGCATAAATATTTTCAAACAACGGAAGGGATGTCAAATCTCTTTGATACGGTATTGAGTCATGCGTTTGAAGATAAAGTTTATGTGAGTGGCCAAATGAACTTATTGGATTATGAACCGTTGCAAGATGTGGATCAGTTCAAGTCAATGTTTTCATTTATGACAGATTCCTATGAACTGACACAGATGATCGTACCGATGGATAGCAAGATACATATCAAAATCGGTTCGGAAATAGGCAATGACCTATTGCAAAATATGAGTATGATCCAAGCGAGTTATGAAATCGTCGGCCATGGACGTGGAACCATTGCATTGCTAGGACCAACTAGTATGCCATATTCCAAAATGTTAGGCCTTGTCGATGTCTATCGAAAAGAATTGGCGCACAAACTCGCTGATTATTATCGCACACTTGATCGCTCGGATTTTTAAACAATCACAAAAGTGACTGATCGTTTTTTCGATTTGAGCGATCAAGCATCTGACTGAATAATGAAAGGAAGACTGCATCATGAAAGAAAACCATGAAGAATTAGATCAGGAATTGAATGATACGCAGCTAGATCCAGAAACGGAAGAAGTAGAAGTTTCAGAAGTGGAAGAAGAAGCAAATGAACTTGCAAATCTCCAAGCTGAATTTGATGAAATGGAAGACAAGTTTTTGCGTGCGAGAGCAGAAATCGCTAATATGGCAAATCGTGGTAAAAACGAACGAGAGCAATTGCAAAAATATCGTTCACAAGATTTAGCCAAAAAATTATTACCTTCGATCGACAACTTAGAACGTGCTTTAGCAACAGAAGTATCTGATGAGCAAGGTGCAAGTTTGAAAAAAGGTGTCGAGATGGTTCTTGAAAGTTTGAAACATGCATTGAAGGAAGAGGGAATCGAAAAAATCCCTGCAAAAGGTGAACCTTTTGATCCGACATTGCATCAAGCAGTTCAGACCGTGCCAGCAACAGATGAATTACCTGCTGATACGATCGTTGAAGTGTTACAAGAAGGCTATAAATTACATGACCGCGTATTGAGACCGACAATGGTTATCGTTGCGCAATAAAGTCATGATGGAATAGAAACAAACAACTTAGTAATAAGATAAGGAGACGTTGATTATGAGTAAAATTATCGGAATTGACTTAGGTACTACAAACTCAGCAGTAGCTGTATTAGAAGGAAATGAAGCAAAAATCATTGCAAACCCAGAAGGAAACCGTACAACACCTTCTGTTGTGTCATTTAAAAATGGTGAGATCCAAGTAGGGGAAGTAGCAAAACGTCAAGCAGTAACAAACCCTAATACGATTTCTTCCATCAAACGCCATATTGGTGAAGCTGGTTATAAAGTGGATGTTGAAGGTAAATCATATACACCACAAGAAATCTCTGCAATGATCTTACAATACATCAAAGGATTCGCAGAAGATTATTTAGGCGAAAAAGTAGAAAAAGCAGTTATCACTGTTCCTGCATACTTCAACGACGCACAACGTCAAGCAACTAAAGATGCTGGTAAAATTGCAGGTTTAGAAGTAGAGCGTATCGTCAATGAACCGACAGCGGCAGCGCTAGCTTATGGTTTAGACAAAACAGATCGCGATGAAAAAATCTTAGTATTTGACCTTGGTGGTGGTACATTCGACGTATCGATCCTTGAATTAGGTGATGGCGTATTCGACGTATTATCTACTGCTGGAGACAACCATTTAGGTGGAGATGACTTTGATAACAAAATCATTGATCATATGGTTGCTGAATTCAAAAAAGAAAATGGCATTGACTTAGGTCAAGATAAAATGGCTTTACAACGTTTGAAAGACGCTGCTGAAAAAGCGAAAAAAGATCTTTCAGGTGTTTCAAGCACTCAAATCAGCTTGCCATTTATCACAGCTGGCGATGCTGGTCCATTGCACTTAGAAATGACATTGACTCGTGCAAAATTTGATGAATTGACAGCTGACTTAGTGGAACGTACGAAAGTTCCTGTACGTCAAGCATTGAAAGATGCTGGTTTGTCACAATCAGAAATCGATGAAGTGATTTTAGTCGGTGGTTCAACGCGTATTCCTGCGGTTGTTGAAGCTGTAAGAAAAGAAACAGGAAAAGAACCAAACAAATCAGTAAACCCAGATGAAGTTGTAGCGATGGGTGCGGCAATCCAAGGTGGCGTGATCACTGGTGATGTAAAAGACGTTGTTTTACTAGACGTAACACCATTATCATTAGGTATCGAAACGATGGGTGGCGTATTTACAAAATTGATCGATCGTAATACAACAATCCCAACAAGTAAATCACAAGTATTCTCAACAGCTGCGGATAACCAACCTGCGGTAGATATCCATGTATTACAAGGGGAACGCCCAATGGCTGCGGACAATAAAACATTAGGTCGCTTCCAATTGACAGATATTCCAGCTGCACCACGCGGTATCCCTCAAATCGAAGTAACATTCGATATTGATAAAAATGGTATCGTAAATGTATCTGCTAAAGATCTAGGTACACAAAAAGAACAAAAAATCACGATCAAATCTTCTTCAGGTCTAACAGACGAAGAAATCGAACGCATGGTGAAAGATGCTGAATCTAATGCAGAAGCAGATAAAGCACGTAAAGAAGAAGTGGATCTACGTAACGATGTCGATGCATTGCTATTCTCAGTTGATAAAACCTTGAAAGAATTAGAAGGTAAAGTTGACGAAGAAGAAGTGAAAAAAGCTGAGGCAGCTCGTGACGAGTTGAAAGCTGCAGTAGAAGCAAACAACATCGAAGAAATGAAAACAAAACGTGATGCGTTGAACGAAATCGTGCAAAACTTGACAGTTAAATTATATGAACAAGCGGCACAACAACAAGCTCAAGAAAATCCTGAAGCTGCCCAAGGCGGAGCGGATGATGTCGTAGATGCTGATTTTGAAGAAGTCGATGACGACAAAAAATAATCAGTTCATTTAGTTTCACTTAAAGAGATCAAGTCCCGCTTAGAATAAGCCGAAGAATTCGAAAATAGCTTCTCATATTTTCGCGATTCTTCGGCTTATTTCCGAGGGAATAATCTTGTATCACTTTATTTTATAGAGTTTAGAAGCATCGCTAGTGTAAAGAAACAAGTCATCAATTATGATTTTTCTTTGGATCAAGAAGAGAAATGTTTTCTTTTCTTCATGCCATAGAAATCAATGATCGATTTTTTCTTCTTTAGTCGATACTTCGAAATTTCCGGTTTTTGTTTCGATCAAAGTGTGATATGATAACAAACGACGTGGAAATGAAGAGAACCAATAGGAGGAAAGCCTATGGCAACAAAACGTGATTATTACGAAGTCTTGGGGCTGTCAAAGGGAGCTTCAGAAGACGAAATAAAAAAAGCTTATCGAAAGTTATCAAAGAAATACCATCCAGATATCAATAAAGAGCCTGATGCTGATGAAAAATTCAAAGAAGTTTCCGAGGCTTATGAGATTTTAAGTGATCCACAAAAACGTGCGGCTTACGATCAATACGGACATGCCGGAACTGATCCTAATTATGGCGCAGGTGGCGGCGGCTTTGGTGGCTTTGGCGGCTTCTCCGGTGGTGGAGCTGGCTTTGGTGGATTTGAAGATATTTTTGATTCGTTTTTTGGCGGTGGTGGAAGATCTGTTGATCCAAATGCCCCTCGTCAAGGATCAGATCTACAATATACAGTCAATTTATCCTTCGAAGAAGCAATCTTTGGGGTAGAAAAAGAAATCAAATACAACCGTGAAGAAATATGTCACACGTGTAGCGGAAATGGTGCAAAACCAGGAACACAACCGACGACTTGTCATAAATGTCATGGTTCTGGAACGATCAATGTGGAACGTCAAACGCCACTTGGTCGTGTGATGAGCCGCCAAACTTGTGATGTGTGTCGAGGCACTGGGAAAGAGATCAAAGAACCATGTCCAACTTGTCATGGCTCTGGTCATGAGAAGAAAGCACATACGGTCAAAGTGAATGTACCAGCCGGTGTGGAAGAAGGACAACAAATGCGCTTAGCAGGACAAGGTGAAGCAGGCGAAAATGGAGGCCCATTCGGAGATCTATATGTGGTCTTCCGAGTAGAAGAAAGTGATATCTTCGATCGCGATGGCTCAGAGATCTATTATGAGTTACCATTAAGCTTCGTGCAAGCGGCATTAGGCGATGAAGTACAAGTGCCAACTGTTCATGGGGATGTCAAATTGAAAATCCCTGCTGGTACGCAAACGGGAACGAACTTCCGTTTACGTGGCAAAGGAGCGCCGCGTTTACGTGGTGGTTCAACAGGGGACCAACATGTACGTGTGAAATTGATCACACCTAAAAACCTCAATGAGGAACAGCGTGAAGCTTTACGTGCGTTTGCTAAAGCAGGCGGCATGCATGTTCAAGAGCAACAAGAAGATGGTTTTTTTGATAAAGTAAAAGATGCGTTTGGCGGAAAAAAACGTAAATAAATACAAAAAAAGATAGACGATCATACGTCTATCTTTTTTTTGATGAAGTTGCAGTGGAGAAGAAATTGAGATAGAAATCATCAAAATTCTCTATCACACCATCTTTTCTTAGTTCTTGATCGGAGAATAACTGGCGATTTTTTCCAAATGGATCAATGGCGATGATCGTACCGATATTTGCACGCTTGGCTGCTAAAAGTCCAGAATAAGCATCTTCAATGACCAAGCAGTCTTTTGGTTCAAGAGCCAATTTTTGGGCAGCTTTGATAAAGATATCAGGTTGTGGTTTACCTGGAAAAGTATTATCATCGTAAACGACTTGGTCAAATTCAAACCATCGCGCTAAATCGAAAATCTCGAAATAAAATTCAACGTTTTCTTTGACTGTCGCTGTAGCGATGGTGATCGGGATATCCTCCTCTTTCAATATATCCAAAGTACCGATCAATCCCTGCGTAAGCACTAAATCATCCGGTTTTTCTAAGCAAAGAGTGCGATAATATGCCTCTTTCTCGTTTGATAGTTTCTCGACTTCTTCCTTAGATAAAGTAGGTGAGATAAAATAATTCAATATCTCGCTATTGGTACGTCCATGGATATTTTTAACAATGTCTTCATCAGAAAGCTCTTTTTTAGAATAATGATGGATCATTTGGACCCAAGCCGCTTCATGTAAATGGGAGTCTTGGAACATCGTCCCGTTGAAATCAAAAATAATTCCTTTCATACGTTCACTCCTAAAGTTCATTTTCTAGCGATTCCGCTAATTTTATTTGGACATATTGCGAATAATGATCTTTCACATGTGACTTGATGTGTGGATCAGTAATCAATAAATCGAAATCATGTAATTGATAAAAGATATAAAAGTCATCGCGATTAAATTTTTGGTGATCCACTAATAAGTATTTATTTTTCGAATGGTTCAATGCAATTTGTTGGGCTTCGCCTTCTTCAGTACTATAGGTTGAGATTGCTTCATTATGCACACCGTTAGCGCTGATAAAAGATTTGGTGAACTTCAGTTTTCTGAGGTTATCGTTGGTGATGGGGCCGACAAATGCACCAGTGTTTTTTCGAAAATCGCCACCGATCAACAAAATTTCGGGAACTTCTGCTTGGGCTAACACTTCAAAAACGGCATAATTATTCGTAATGATCCGCAATTTTCTGTGGATCAAGTGAGAAGCTAATAACTCGATCGTCGTTCCTGGGCCCAAAAAGACTGTATCGCCTTCATTGATCAACTGTGCAGCAGTTGCTGCAATCTGTTGCTTTTCGTTGATTTGCATGACTGATTTTTCTGTATGTGATAATTCTTGGTCGAGGGTATAGGTAAGACTTTGAGCCCCGCCATGGATACGCAATAATTTTCCTGACTTTTCTAGCTCATCCAAATCTCGACGAACGGTCATATCAGAGACATTCAATTGTTCGATGATCTCACTGACCGTTAAAATTCCTTTTTTATTCACCATCTCACTAATTGTTAGTAAGCGCTCTCTTTTTAACATCTAATCACTCCCAATTCACAAATAATCTACCATAGAATAGAATGGAGGTCAACAAAAACAAACATGTGCAAACAAAAATAATCAACCTAAACAAACAATTGCCACTTTTATTTTAAATAAATGCAATTTTTTGATTGAATTTGTTTGTTTTTGTTGACAAATGTTTTGGATGCGATTACAATTCGTGTTGTCATATAAATTAGTAGACAAGAAGGTAGGGGAAGAGATGCTGAAATTACCAGAAGATTTTATTTTTGGCGGAGCAACAGCGGCATACCAAGTAGAAGGTGCAACAAAAGAAGGCGGAAAAGGTGAAGTTGCTTGGGACGAGTTTTTAGAGAAACAAGGAAGATTCAGTCCTGATCCGGCAAGTGATTTCTATCATCAATATGAAAAAGATATTGAATTATGTGAAAAGTTTGGTGTGAATGGGTTACGTTTATCCATTGCGTGGAGTCGTATTTTTCCTGATGGAACTGGGAAAGTCAATGAAGAGGGTGTGGCATTTTACCATAAGGTCTTTGCAGCTTGTGAGAAACATGGTGTACTTCCTTTTGTGACGCTCCATCATTTTGATACTCCGAAAGTTTTATTTGATCAAGGTGATTTTTTAAATAGAGACAATATAGAAGCATTTGTTGCATATGCAAAATTTTGCTTTAAAGAATTTAAAGAAGTGCGTTACTGGAGTACCTTCAACGAGATTTATCCAGTGGCAACGAATCAATATTTATTAGGGATTTTCCCACCAGGAATCACCTATGATTTTACCAAAATCATTGCTTGTTTGCATAACATGATGTATGCGCACGCAAGAGTGGTGAACTTGTTCAAGGACGAGGGATACGCCGGTGAAATTGGTGTGGTTCATTCCTTAGAAACGAAATATCCTGCATCGGACGCTTTGGAAGATCAACATGCAGCATTCTTAGATGATGCGTTGTCGATCCGTTTTCTCTTAGATGCCACTTACTTAGGATATTACTCTGATGAAACATTGTCAGCACTTGCTGAGATTTGTGAAGCGAACGACGCAAGTTATGAGTTTCCTGAAGAGGATCTGGCGGAGATGAAGCGTGCCTCACATCGTAATGATTACTTGGGGATCAACCATTATCAATGCCACTTTGTCAAAGCGTATCATGGAGAGAATGCGATCCATCATAATGGCACAGGGGACAAAGGAACTTCTGTTTATAAAGTAAAAGGAATTGGGGAACGGATCTATAAAGAAGGGATCCCTCGAACGGATTGGGACTGGTTGATCTATCCAGAAGGGTTATATGATCTATTGTTACGTATCAAGGAAGATTATCCCCACTACAATAAAATCTACATCACTGAAAATGGGATGGGATTCAAAGATCAGTTCGATGATGGTGTGATCATGGACCAACCACGGATCGAATATTTGAAAGTTTATTTAGAATCATTGAGCCAAGCTATATCTGCTGGAGTCAACGTGAAAGGCTATTTCCTATGGTCGTTAATGGATTTGTTCTCTTGGTCAAATGGTTACAATAAACGATACGGACTCTTCTATGTCGATTTCGAAACACAAAAACGTTACCCTAAAGAGTCCGCCTATTGGTACAAATTCGTCAGTGAAACAAAAACAATCATTTAAGTTGGAGGAATGGAAGATGAATAAAGAAGAATTGCAAATGTTAGGTTTTGAGATCGTGGCTTATTCAGGGGATGCACGTAGTACGTTACTCACATTATTAAGAGAAGTACGTCAAGGGAAATTTGATCGTGTGGAAGAAGCCTTGAAGGATGCAGATGAGAATTTGACATTAGCCCATAATTCACAAACGAAGATCTTAGCAGAAGAAGCTTCAGGAAAAGATATGGATATGGGATTTATTTTTATCCATGGACAAGATCACTTGATGACTACTTTATTGCTAAGAGATTTGATCCAAGATTTTATTGAGTTATATAAAAACAAATAATCACTAGGAGTGAAAAGCATGAATGGGATCATCAAGCAAATTGAAAAAGGCAAACCGATCTTTGAAAAAATCTCACGTAATATATACTTAGGTGCGGTCAGAGATGGATTCTTGACGGCTATGCCTGCAATTTTATTTTCAAGTATCTTTATTTTGATTGCGGCAGTTCCTGAGATTTTTGGTTTTCAATGGCCAGAAGGAGTATCGACCTGGTTATGGAAAATCTACAATTATTCGATGGGGGTCGTGGGCATATTAGTTTCTACAACTACTGCACGTTGTTTAGCTGAATCGATGAATCGGAGAATGCCGAAAAATAAAATCATCAATACCACATCGGTGATGCTTGCTTCTTTAGTTAGTTTCTTATTGTTGAGTGTCTCACCGATCGAAGGTGGTTTTTCAACGGAATATATGGGGACGAAAGGATTACTTGCTTCGTTCATCGCTGCATTTATTACTGTAAATATTTATAAGTTTTGTGTACGAAAAGATATTACGATCAAGATGCCAAAAGAAGTGCCAGGAACGATTTCTCAAACGTTCCGCGATATTTTTCCATTTTCATTTTCGGTCTTTGCCGCCGTGTTGGTCGACTTAGCTGCACGTAGTCTTTTTGGCATCTCTTTTGCAGAAGCCATCATCACTTTATTACAACCACTATTTACAGCAGCAGATGGCTATTTGGGGATAGCCGTGATCTGGGGTGCTATGGCATTTTTCTGGTTTGTTGGTGTGCATGGCCCATCGATTGTTGAACCAGCGATTGCAGCGATCATTTATGCGAATGTCGAAACCAATTTACAACTGTTTAATTCTGGGGAACAAGCTTCACATGTATTGACTGTTGGTTTAGGAAATTTTGTCGGAACGATGGGTGGAACAGGTGCGACTTTAGTCGTGCCGTTTATCTTTTTGCTGTTTGCAAAATCCAAACAGTTAAAAGCCGTTGGTAAAGCTTCAGTTATTCCAGTCAGCTTTGCTGTGAATGAGCCGTTGTTGTTTGCGGCACCGATGATTTTGAATCCGTATTTCTTTGTTCCGTTTTTATTGACACCGATTGTAAACGTTTGCTTGTTCAAGTTTTTTGTTGATGTGTTTGGAATGAATAGTTTCATGTATGTCTTACCTTGGGCAACGCCAGCGCCGATTGGACTAGTTTTGGGAACCGGCATGGGGGTTTTGGCGTTTGTATTAGCAGCCGTCTTGATTCTCGTCGACTTTGCAATCTACTTCCCATTCTGTAAGGCGTATGATGCAACGTTAGTCGAGCAAGAAGCACGACAAGCAGAACAAGTAGCCATGCAAGAAAACGAAACAAAAGTGACTGTGACGATTCCGGCGAATGAAGTATTGGCAACAGAAGCGAGTTCTTTGGGTGATTCAGGAAAAGAAATCAATGTATTAGTTTTATGTGCAGGTGCAGGTACAAGTGCTATGCTTGCAAATGCCTTAAAAGAAGGAGCAAAAGAATTTGATGCACCAATCAGTGCTTTAGCAGGTGCTTATGGTTCTCATTACGAGATGATGGAAGACTTTGATATGATCGTCTTGGCGCCGCAAGTCCAATCTTACTATGAGGATATCAAGGAAGACACAGATCGTTTAGGGATTAAATTGGTTGCCACAAAAGGTGCAGAATACATTGGTTTGACAAGAGATCCTGAGAAAGCTGTTCGGTTTGTTTTAGATCAATTTTAAATCAAAGGAGAGATCGTTAAATGAACAAAGTAAAAGGTTGGCGAGTGTTGGTTGTCGGATTATTTGTTTCATTAGTCAGTGTAGTATTAGGCACAAAGCAAGTGGAGGCAAAGGAATTGATACGAGGAGCAGATATCTCGATATTAGCAGATATGGAAAAATCTGGTGCAGGATATTACGAAAATGGTGTGAAAAAAGATGCATTACAGATTCTAAAGAACAATGGCGTCAACTATGTTCGTTTGCGATTATGGCAAGATCCTTATGATGATCAAGGGAATTCATATGGTGCAGGCACGAATGATTTGAAAACAACGATTGCTTTGGCGAAACGTGCGAAAAACCTAGGATTAAAAGTGTTACTTGATTTTCATTATAGTGATTTCTGGGTGGACCCTGGCAAACAAAACCTACCGAAAGCATGGGAAAACTATAGCTTTGAGCAACTTGATGCAGCCTTATACGGTTATACGAAAAGTGTATTGACAGAAATGAAAAACAATGGCGTATATCCTGATATGGTCCAGATAGGTAATGAATTGAATAGCGGCATGCTTTGGCCACATGGGAAATCATGGGGGGAAGGTGGTGGCGAGTTTGATCGATTAGCCACTTTCTTGAAGTCTGGGATTCGGGGAGTAAAAGAAACACAACCAGTCGACACGCCGATCATGCTACATTTAGCTGATGGTGGAGATACAGATGTATTTACTTGGTGGTTTGATGAGATTACAAAACGTGGGGTGGATTACGATTTGATCGGCCTGTCCTATTATCCTTATTGGCATGGCTCGATGAATGCCTTACAAACAACAATGAACACGATCAGTGCCAGATATGATAAAGAAGTCAATGTGGTAGAGACTGCGTATGGACACACAACTGCCAGTGCGGATAGTATGCCCAATGCTTTTGGACCTGAACAGGAAATTGCAGGAGGCTATGCGGCAACACCAGCAGGACAAAGAGAATATTTGAATGATTTGGTGACCCGTATCCAAACCGTGCCAAATGAGAAAGGAAACGGATTCTTCTACTGGGAACCTCTATGGTATAACGGCAATGTCTCTTGGGCAACAGCTGCTGGAATGAACTATCTAGGCGTACAATCTCAAACAGGAAATGAGTGGGACAACCAAGCGATGTTTGATTTCAATGGGCAAGCACTTTCCAGCTTAAAGGCGTTTCAAGAAGCCGGGAGACAGCAAAATCTTCTGAAAAATCCTAGTTTTGAAAATGACGGTTTCACGAACGCACCGTCCAATTGGTCGGTGTGGCGAGGCAATGGTGCAGCAATCGATACATTGAAAACTGAAACTGGTGGGTTTTCCGGAACGTATAAAGCAACCTTTTGGGATGATCAAGCGTATCAAATGTCGATATATCAAACGGTTAATGGATTAAGCAAGGGAACCTACACATTAACTGCTTATACTATGGCAGGCGGCGATTTGACCACTAGTCAGGTGTATGTCAAAAATCATGGTGGGAAAGAACTGAAGACTTCGATCACTAAAAGTGGCGAGTGGAGGAAGGTAACGATCAAAGATATCCCGGTTACTTCAGGCACGAGTGAGATTGGCATTTATGTTGATGCAAAAGCGCAAGGATGGGTATCGGTGGATCATGTAACATTCGTTAAAAATCAATAGTAAAAAGCCCCTAAGGACGCTTGGTTTTTCCAGACGTTCTTAGAGGCCTTTTTTAGTCGATCAGATATCTAATACTTTATCCAAGAAATCTTTCGTTCGCTCATTTTGCGGATTTTCAAAGATTTGTTGTGGTGTGCCATCTTCAAGGAAGTTGCCGCCATCTATAAACATGACACGGTTAGCGACTTCTTTAGCAAAGCCCATTTCATGTGTCACGATGACCATAGTCATTCCTTGTTTCGCTAATTTTTTCATGACATTCAATACATCGCCGACCATTTCTGGGTCCAAGGCTGAAGTAGGTTCATCAAAGAGCATGATATCGGGATTCATAGCTAATGCACGAGCGATAGCAACCCGTTGTTTTTGTCCACCAGATAAGTTATCTGGGTACATATCTTTTTTGTCTTCTAAACCAACTGTTTCTAACAATTTGATTGCTTTTTTCTCTGCTTCCTCACGAGAGAGTTTCTTTAGATCCATCGGTGCTAAAACGATGTTTTCCAACACAGAAAGATGTGGGAAAAGATTGAAATGCTGGAATACCATGCCAATATGTTGTCTTACTAAGTTGATATCTGTGTTTTTATCCATCAAATGAGCACCATCAATGATGATATCACCGGATGTCGGATCTTCTAAACGGTTCAAACAACGTAAAAAAGTACTTTTACCTGAACCAGAAGGTCCGATCACACAAACAACATCGCCTTCATTGATCGACACGTTGATGTCGTTCAAGACAGTGTTGTCTCCATATTTTTTTACAAGATGTTCGACTAAGATTTTTTCTGTCATCTTATTTCACCTTCTTTTCTAAAACTTTCGCGAATTTCGTCAATGCAGTGATCAAGATCAAGTACATTACTGCGATGATCAAGTAAACATACGTACTTTGAGTGGTCCGAGCAACGATGATTCGTCCAGTTTGTAACAACTCGACCACACCGATCGCTGAAATGATCGTCGTATCTTTCAATGAGATCACGAATTGGTTGACAAACGATGGAATCATGATTTTAAATGCTTGTGGTAAAATGATTTTTTGCATCGTACGGTTATAAGACAGACCTAAACTTCGTGAAGCTTCCATTTGTCCTGTTGGAACTGCATTGATCCCACCACGTACGATTTCAGCGATATAGGCACTCGCGTTCAAGGTCAATGTAATGATCCCTGCAATAAAGTCAGGAATCGTAAAGCCGACGATACTTGGTAGACCGAAAAAGATGAAGAAAGCAAGTACCATCATCGGGATTCCACGAATGATATCTACATAGATGCTGGCAACTGTTCGTAAGGCGCGGATCGGTGCAACACTGAAAAGACCGAAGATTACGCCGACAACTAAAGCTAGTGCAAATGAAATCAAGGTTAATAGGATCGTTTGCCATAAGCCTTTCAATAGCGCTTTGTAATTGTTTTGGATCAAGCCAGTCAATGTCGATTCATCAACAGCTGGTGCTGCTGCACTTTCATCTGTAGAGATGTATTGATTGATGATCTCATCATATTGACCTGTTCGTTTTAATTCTTTTAATCCTTCGTTGAACATTTGTAATAATTCAGGATTTTCTCCTTTTTTCACTGCGAAACCATAAGAGCCACCAGTTTCTCGTTCGATCGGCGTTTCTAATTCCTGACCATTTTTGATCGCATAACCGATTACTGGATAGTCATCCATCATTGCGTCAATTGCTCCGACTCTCAAACTGTCATATAGTTGATCTGCAGCATCGAAATATTTGATTTCGTAGCCATATTTCTCTTGGTTAGCGACCAAGAAATCTGCACTTTCGGTACCGACTTTCGCACCGACTGTTTTTCCATCTAAGTCTTCATAAGACTTGATCGAAGTATTGCCTTTTTTGACTGCGATTTGGATACCACTTTGGAAATAAGGGTCTGAAAAATCAAACGTTTTTTTACGTTCATCTGTAATCGTCATCCCCGCGATCATTCCATCTGCTTGTCCAGATTCCAATGCTTGTAACGCAGCAGAGAAACCGCGGAAGTCCATGCGGATATTGAACCCATGCATTTCTGAGATAGCTTCCATTAAGCTGACATCGATCCCCACATATTCGCCATCCGCATTTTGATACTCGAATGGAGCGAAGGCCGAATCACTTGCAATCACATAAACGTCTTTTTTAGGTTCTATTTTTTGCATCGTCTCGCTAGTTGCTGTAGTCGATTGCGTCTCATCAGCTTGCACAGGCGTGTGCAGAGCGAATGTAACAAGTCCTGTCATTATGAAAAGGAATGTCTGTAACATGTTTCTTTTTTTCATAAATAACCTCCTATATAAATTTCGATAATTTCCATATTTAACTATTATAGGCGAAAAGATATTCCTAACACAAGATTCCAAGAAAAAATAATTCAAAAAAGTAGCAGTTTATTACATGGTATGTAAGAAAATGTGACATGTAATAAAAGAAAGAGATGAACTATAAGATCTGAAACTTTCAATTGGCGAAAGTATGTTCGCCGTGATATAATAGAAGAACAAGGAATGCCTTTGCTTTCCTTTTCTTTTTTTTGATGAAATGAGAGAAGGAATGAACGAAAAGGAGGACGAACAATGATTGAAAGAGATACCTCCCGTCATTTCGAGTTGGTGTCAAAATACCAACCAGCCGGCGATCAACCAGAAGCGATCAAGCAGTTGGTCGAAGGTGTAAATGAGGGTAAAAAAGCGCAGATTTTATTAGGTGCGACCGGAACAGGGAAAACCTATACGATATCTAATTTGATCGAAAAAGTAAATAAACCAACTTTGATCATTGCACATAATAAGACACTAGCTGGCCAATTATATGGGGAATTCAAAGAGTTCTTTCCGAATAATGCGGTCGAATATTTTGTTTCTTACTATGATTATTATCAACCAGAAGCCTATGTACCTTCGAGTGATACGTACATTGAAAAAGATTCAAGTGTCAACGATGAAATCGATAAATTGCGTCATTCCGCCACAAGTTCATTGTTAGAACGAAATGACGTGATCGTGATTGCTTCGGTTTCTTGTATTTTTGGATTAGGTTCACCATTCGAATATCAAAAACAAGTCGTGTCGATCAGACAAGGTGCGGAGATGGACCGTAATCAATTGATCCGAGATCTAGTCAGCATCCAATTTGAGCGAAACGATATTGATTTTCAGCGCGGTCGTTTTCGAGTGCGTGGTGATGTCGTGGAGATCTTTCCGGCTTCACGTGATGAGCGAGCATTACGCGTGGAATTTTTTGGTGATGAGGTAGAAAGAATCCGTGAAGTGAATGCGTTGACAGGTGAAGTATTAGGCGAAACAGAGCACGTCGCTATTTTCCCAGCCACTCACTTTGTGACCGATGACGATCATATGGAACATGCGGTCGCAAATATCAAAGCAGAACTGGAACAACGCTTGACTGTGTTACGTAATGAGAACAAATTACTAGAGGCGCAACGCTTAGAACAACGGACGAACTATGACATCGAGATGATGTTAGAGATGGGCTATACTTCAGGGATCGAAAACTATTCACGTCATATGGATGGTCGTAAAGAAGGCGAACCGCCGTATACGTTATTAGATTTCTTCCCTGAGGATGCGCTGATGGTCATTGATGAATCTCATGTGACGATGCCACAGATCCGTGGAATGTATAACGGAGACCGTGCGAGAAAACAAATGCTAGTCGATTATGGCTTCCGCTTGCCATCTGCACTAGATAACCGTCCTTTGCGTCTAGAAGAATTTGAGAAACATGTCAACCAGATCGTCTATGTTTCAGCTACTCCTGGACCTTATGAGTACGAACAAACAGACACAGTGGTCCAACAAATCATTCGACCAACAGGATTATTAGACCCAGTCATCGAAGTACGACCGATCATGGGTCAAATCGATGATCTAGTTGGTGAGATCAATGAGCGGGTCGAAAAAGATCAACGGGTGTTCGTGACCACGTTGACGAAAAAGATGTCAGAAGACTTGACCGATTACTTCAAAGAGTTAGGGATCAAAGTGAAATACTTGCATAGTGATATCAAAACATTAGAACGAACAGAGATCATTCGCGACCTTCGTTTAGGTGAGTTCGATGTATTAGTTGGTATCAACTTACTACGTGAAGGATTAGATGTCCCTGAAGTATCGTTAGTCGCTATTTTAGATGCCGATAAAGAAGGGTTCTTACGAAGTGAACGTTCGTTAGTCCAAACCATCGGACGTGCGGCACGTAACTCAGAAGGTAAAGTCATCATGTATGCGGACAGAGTCACTGATTCTATGCGTTTGGCCATGGACGAAACGTCAAGACGTCGTAGTATCCAGCAACAATACAATGAGGAACATGGTATTGTTCCGAAAACGATCATCAAAGAAATCCGAGACTTGATCTCGATTACGAAAGAATCAGAAGATGATGCAAAAGAAACGGTACAAGTTTCTTATGAAGAGATGACAAGAGAAGAAAAAGCAACACTATTGATGAAACTAGAAAAAGAAATGAAAGATGCAGCGAAAGCATTGGATTTCGAGACCGCAGCCAATGTGCGTGATATGATTCTTGAATTAAAAGCATCTGAGTAGGGGGTAAACATGGCTAACGATAAAATTATTATTCATGGCGCAAGAGCGCACAATTTGAAGAATATCGATGTGACGATCCCACGTGATAAATTCGTGGTCGTCACCGGATTATCCGGTTCAGGGAAAAGTTCACTTGCTTTTGACACATTATACGCAGAGGGACAACGCCGATATGTCGAAAGTTTATCTGCGTATGCCCGTCAATTTTTGGGGCAAATGGATAAACCGGATGTCGATAGTATTGATGGACTTAGCCCAGCAATCTCGATCGATCAAAAAACAACCAGTAAAAACCCTCGTTCTACCGTAGGGACAGTCACAGAGATCAATGATTATTTACGTTTGTTGTTTGCTCGGGTCGGTCATCCGATCTGTCCAAATGACCATATCGAGATCACCAGTCAATCCGTCGAACAAATGGTGGACAAAGTGCTAGAACTGTCTGATCGGACGAAGATCCAAATTTTAGCACCGATCGTGGTAAAGAAAAAAGGACAACACAAAAAAGTATTTGAACGTGTCCAAAAAGAAGGGTATGTTCGTGTTCGTGTAGACGGAGAAACCTATGACGTTAGCGAAGTACCTGAATTAGAGAAAAATAAAAAACACGATATCGCGATCGTGATTGACCGAATCGTGGTCAAAGAAGGCGTCCGCTCTCGTTTATTCGATTCTATCGAAGCAGCGCTTCGTTTAGCGGATGGCTATGTACTGATCGATGTGATCGGGGAAGAAGAAATGCTCTTTAGCGAACATTATGCGTGTCCGTACTGTGGGTTTACAGTGGGAGAATTAGAACCGCGCTTATTTTCTTTCAATGCACCATTTGGCGCATGTCCGGATTGTGATGGTTTGGGTGTCAAATTAGAAGTCGATATCGATCTAGTGATCCCAGATAAAACAAAAACATTGAATGAAGGAGCAATCATCCCTTGGAATCCCATCAGTTCGCAATATTATCCACAAATGCTGGCTCAAGCGTGCGAAAGTTATGGCATCGATATGGATACACCATTTGAAGACTTACCTATTGAACATCAAGAAATCGTGTTGAATGGTACCTCAGAGCCCTTCCATTTCCACTACGAAAATGATTTTGGAGGAGTGAGAGATGTTGAAACGTCATTTGAAGGGGTGATGACCAATATCAAACGTCGCTACCATGATACGAACAGCGATTTTACGAGAGAACAAATGCGTCTTTACATGACAGAATTGACGTGTAAGACTTGTGACGGTTACCGGTTGAATCCACAAGCTTTATCCGTACAGATCAATGGTACGAATATTGGTCAGACGAATGAGTTGTCGATCCAACATGCCGTTGAATTTTTTGAAAATCTAACTTTATCAGAGCAAGAAAAAGTCATCGCTCGTCCGATTCTAAAAGAAGTCAATGATCGTTTGTCATTCTTAGAAAATGTGGGTCTTGATTATTTGACACTTAGTCGTGCTTCGGGCACTTTATCAGGTGGAGAAGCGCAACGGATTCGTTTAGCCACACAAATCGGTTCAAATCTATCGGGAGTTCTTTATATCTTAGATGAGCCTTCCATTGGCTTGCATCAACGGGACAATGATCGCTTGATCGGTTCATTGAAGAAAATGCGTGATCTTGGCAATACCTTAGTGGTTGTGGAACATGATGAAGATACGATGCGTGCAGCTGATTATTTGATCGATGTTGGGCCTGGTGCGGGACATCAAGGTGGCGAGATCGTTTCTGCTGGAACCCCAGCTCAAGTTGCGAAGGATAAACATTCATTGACCGGACAATATCTGTCTGGCAAAAAATCGATCCCTGTTCCTGAAACAAGACGAAAAGGTACAGGGAAAGCGATCAAGATCACAGGTGCGACAGAAAACAACTTGAAAAACGTGTCCGTCGAGTTTCCTTTGGGTGAGTTCGTGGCGGTCACTGGAGTCTCTGGTTCAGGGAAAAGTACGCTTGTGAACAGTATCTTGAAGAAGGCATTAGCACAAAAAATCAATCGTAATTCAGCCAAACCAGGAAAGTTCAAAACGATAACTGGTTATGAAGGAATCGAAAAAATCATTGATATCGATCAAAGCCCGATTGGTCGGACACCAAGAAGTAATCCGGCGACTTATACGAGTGTTTTTGATGATATCCGTGATCTGTTTGCTCAAACTAATGAAGCGAAGATGCGTGGCTACAAAAAAGGTCGTTTCAGTTTCAATGTGAAAGGTGGACGCTGTGAAGCTTGCCGCGGGGATGGGATCATCAAAATCGAAATGCATTTCTTACCAGATGTGTATGTCCCATGCGAAGTCTGTCATGGGAAACGTTATAACTCAGAAACATTAGAAGTTCATTACAAAGGAAAAAGTATTGCGGATATCTTAGAGATGACGGTTGAAGATGCCGTTGAGTTTTTCCAACCGATCCCTAAGATCCATCGAAAACTACAAACGATCGTTGATGTTGGTTTAGGGTATGTCACGATGGGACAACCAGCAACGACATTGTCCGGCGGAGAAGCGCAACGAATGAAACTTGCGAGTGAACTGCACAAAATTTCTAATGGGAAGAATTTTTATATTTTAGATGAGCCGACTACAGGGCTTCACACTGATGACATTGCTCGTTTATTGCATGTTTTGCAACGATTGGTTGATGCAGGAAATACTGTGTTAGTCATTGAACACAATTTAGACGTCATCAAAACAGCGGATCATTTGATCGACCTAGGACCTGAAGGTGGCGAAGGTGGCGGTACGATCCTAGCGACTGGTACACCAGAGGAATTAGTGAAAGTCAAAGAAAGCTATACAGGACATTATTTGAAAAAAATCATGGGAAAATAATAAAAGTGATGATGATAGTTAAAAAAATATTAAAAGAATACAATATGTATTGTTTTCTTTTCATGAATATTCTAGAATATTTTATATGGTAGTTCTTTCTACACTTATTGGTATAGATAAAAACTTCCTATAAGTTCAATCCGTTCAAAAAAGAATTGAGCAATCGGAGGAGATTCCTTTGATTGCTTTTTTCTTTATGGTATGATATTCCTTGTGTAATTGTAAAAGAAAAAACAAGAGATTATTAAGTTAGTGAGAGATAATGATGAACAGTAATGAAAAAAATGAATTTATCCCTATTTTATTAGGTAGCGATATGAACGTTTATGGTATGGCCCGTTCATTTCACGAGGCATATGGCACAGTTTGCCAATCCTATGCGTCGAATCAATTAGCGCCTACCCGCTATAGCAAAATCGTAAACGTTGAAGTGATTCCAGGATTTGATCAAGATCCGGTTTTTATAGAGACGATGAGACGTTTAGCAAAAGAAAAATATACGGATAAAAATAAAAAATATTTACTGATAGCTTGTGGCGATGGATATGCCGAGTTGATATCTCAGCATAAAGAGGAGCTGTCTGAAACTTTTATATGTCCTTATATCGATTATTCACTTTTCGAGCGATTAGTGAATAAAGTGAGTTTTTATGAGATATGTGAAGAATATCAGTTACCTTATCCCAAAACATTGATCATTCGAAAAGAAATGTTGAACAATGGCCGCTTGGAACAAGAGTTACCTTTCAATTTTCCTGTAGCACTAAAACCGGCAAATAGTGTGGAATATTTATCTGTCCAATTTGAGGGACGAAAAAAAGCGTTTATTATTGATAATCGCGAGGAATTTGATTTGATGTTAGGTCGGATCTATGAAGCAGGTTATACGAGCGAAATGATCGCACAAGATTTTATTCCTGGGGATGACAGCAATATGCGTGTTTTGAATGCCTACGTTGATGACCAGCATCAAGTACGAATGATGTGTCTAGGACATCCATTACTTGAAGACCCAACACCAGCGTCTATCGGAAACTATGTGGTGATCATGCCTGACTATAACGAGAAGATCTACCAAACGATCAAAGCATTTCTAGAAAAAATCGAGTACACTGGTTTTGCAAACTTCGACATGAAATATGACCCACGAGATGGGGAATATAAATTATTTGAGATCAATCTTCGTCAAGGAAGAAGTAGTTTCTTTGTTACGCTTAATGGTCTGAATTTAGCACGTTTTCTAACAGAAGACCGTGTCTTTGGTGTGCCATTCGTGGAAACGACCTACGGAACGAACCAATCAGACCAAGCGAAGCTATGGCTTGGCGTGCCTAAAAAAGTCTTTTTGACTTATGCCAAAGAGAACGAACAAAAACAACGTGCCTTGCAGTTGATCAAAGAAAAACGCTATGGAACGACTGTGTTTTATGAGAAAGATCATTCACTTAAACGCTGGGTATTGATGACTTATATGTTCCGAAACTATATTCCAAGATTTAAAAAATACTTTCATTCGAAAGAAGGCTAGCTCATGGAGAATTTTTTCAGCATCTTAGGTGGGATGGGAACGATGGCAACGGAAAGCTTTGTACGCTTGATCAATCATCGTGTCAAAGCCGCCAAAGATCAGGATTATTTGAACTATGTATTGTTCAATCATGCGACAGTTCCTGATCGAACGGCCTACATTTTGGATCAAACAAAAGAAAATCCTGTCTCTTATTTAGTAGAGGATGTCAAAAAACAAAATTTACTACAACCGAATTTCATTGTTTTGACTTGTAATACAGCTCATTACTTTTTTGATGACTTACAAGCAGAGACGACGATTCCGATTTTGCATATGCCACGAGAAGCGGCAAAAGAGCTTGTCCGTCAAAAAACAACGGGTAAAGTAGCTGTTTTAGCAACTCAAGGAAGTATTCTTGCCGGCGTTTACGAAAAAGAAATCAAAGCGTTAGGATTTGACGTGGTGATTCCTGACCAAGAACTACAAGAAAAAGTGAACTACTTGATTTATCATGAAATCAAAGAAGCAGATCGCTTGAACAAAGAACTTTATTTTGAGATTTTAGAAGAAGTCGTTCAACGATTGGCATGTGAAAAGATCATCTTAGGCTGTACAGAATTGTCTTTGATGCAAGAAGTTGCCTCCGATAATCCTTATCCTGTGATCGATGCGCAGTCGATATTAGCTGATCGAACAATCGAGATGGCACTGTCTGCTCGAAAGTAAGATACGTTTTGAGTGTAATAATAGTTGTGGGCTGAGTTTGATCCACAGGGGTTCAGCTCCTATAAATTAGCGCGAAAAGAGTTAGAGACAGAAATGTTTCCCCTCGAGAAATAAGACGCCATCCACGAAAATTGTTCTTCAAATTTTTGTGGATGGCGCCTTATTTCCGAAGAGCGTACTTTTGTTCTCGCCATTTATTCGGTTTTAGAATGTGCGTGAGGACTAATGTCCCACTCACTTTTCGTGCTTATTTTGAAGTGATTTGTTTTTGTTTCACAGTCTTTGAATAAAATCAAAAGAAATCGAATTCAAACTAGCAATGATACGCCCGGGATGATATAATTTTATAGGAGAACGAGAGAGGAGGCCATACGGATGGCTGATAATTTAGAACTAGTAATCATTACAGGAATGAGCGGTGCAGGTAAAACTGTGGCCATTCAAAGCTTTGAAGATATGGGGTACTTTTGTATCGATAATATGCCCCCAACACTGATCCCGAAATTCTGGGAACTGATCAAGGAATCGGGGAAAGTCACAAAAATGGCACTTGGTGTGGATCTACGTTCACGCTCTTTCTTTGAAGAGATCCAAAGTATGTTGATCGAGATCGAAAACACAAATTTCATCGATACCTCTGTCTTATTTTTAGATGCTTCTGATGAAGAGTTGGTTGCTCGTTATAAAGAAACCAGAAGAACACATCCGATGGCGATGGATGGTCTAGTAACGGAAGGTATTCGTAAGGAACGGGCGATTTTAAATGACATCAAAGCACAAGCTTCGGTCATTATTGATACGACGACTTTAACTCCACGACAACTACGTGAAAAAATCAATCAAACATTTAAAACAAAAGATGATCAAGGATTTCGCATCGAGTTTGTTTCGTTTGGTTTCAAATATGGATTACCGATTGATTCAGATATTGTAATGGATGTTCGCTTTTTACCGAACCCTCATTATATCGCTGATTTAAGACCATTGACTGGGAAAGATAAACCAGTCTATGATTACGTCATGTCCTTTGACGAAACAGAATTATTTTATTTGAAATTCCTTGATTTATTAAAGACAGTCATGCCAGGATATATCAAAGAAGGAAAAAGCAGTTTGACTGTAGCAATTGGCTGTACGGGTGGACAACACCGTTCAGTTGCTTTAACAGAAAGGTTATCTCAAGCGCTTAGTGAAACATATAAAGTCAATGTAACTCATCGTGACAAAGATAAGCGCAAAGAGACGGTGAACCGCTCATGAAAATGAAAACTTACCGAATTCGAAAACCCAAAATCGTTGTAGTCGGAGGCGGTACTGGCTTACCTGTTATTTTGAAAAGTCTACGTAATCAAGGAGCCGATATCACGGCAATCGTGACTGTCGCAGATGATGGCGGTAGCAGCGGTGAGATTCGCCAGTCGATTGCGATGGCTCCTCCAGGAGATTTAAGAAATGTGTTAGTCTCGCTATCTGATATGCCTCAATTTTACGAAGATATCTTTCAGTACCGTTTCAAAAAAGAAGACCAATTTTTAGCCAATCATACCATTGGTAACTTGATCATTGCGGCAGTTGCTGAAATGAGAGGGAGTACTTATGAAGCAGTGCAACTATTGTCTCGAATGATGCACGTGGATGGTCACATCTATCCCTCTTCTGAAACGCCGTTGACTTTACATGCGGTCTTCAAAGATGGAACGACAGCGATCGGAGAATCTAAAATCGCTCTTGACCGCAAAACGATCGATCGGGTATTCGTGCGTAATACAGAAGACGAAAGTGAAGCCAAAGCAGGCCGCAAAGTCGTTTCTGCGATCATGGAAGCAGATATGGTCGTCTTAGGACCGGGAAGCTTGTTCACGAGTATTCTTCCTAACTTAGTCATACCAGAAGTTGGTGAAGCCATGCTTCAAACGAAAGCAGAGGTCGTGTACATTTGTAATATCATGACACAAAAAGGGGAAACAGAACATTTTTCAGATGCAGACCATATTCGTGTGTTGCATCAACATTTAGACCAACCCTTTATCGATACTGTTTTAGTCAATACAGAAAAAGTACCAAAAGATTACATGGACCCGGAAATCTACGATGAATACCTTGTCCAAGTAGCACATGATTTTAATGGCTTAAGAGAAGAAAATTGTCGGGTCATTTCGACAGACTTTTTAGAGTTGAAAAATGGCGGGGTCTTCCATGATGGTGAAAAGGTAGTTGAAGAACTATTTCGTATCGTCTTTGGCTCAAAGTAATTAAAGGAAAAATTTTGTGAAAAGGAGGTGGATAACGTGTCATTTGCAGCTGAAGTCAAGAAGGAATTGACTGGTTTGGAAGTCCATCGAGAACATGCAAAAGCGGAATTAGCCGCGTTATTACGAATGAATGGCTCACTTGGAATCGTCAACCAGCAATTCATCTTGAATGTACAGACAGAAAACGCCGCAATTGCTCGACGGATCTACTCACTTTTAAAAGATCATTATCAAGTACGAAGCGAACTGCTCGTACGCAAGAAAATGAAATTAAAGAAGAATAATGTCTACATCGTTCGCTTGAAACAAGGAACAAAAAATGTATTGATGGATCTGGATATCATGGATGGCATGATGTTCAATGGGCATGTTTCCGATGAGATCATGGGAAATGCACAAAAGATGCGTTCATATTTACGTGGCGCATTTATGGCGTCGGGTTCAGTCAATAACCCGGAAACAAGTCGTTATCACTTAGAGATTTATTCGATCTACGAACAACATAACCAAGATATTTGTAATATGTTGAATTACTATGGTTTACACGCGCGTACACTAGAAAGACGTAATGGCTATATCTCTTATTTAAAAGGGGCCGAAAAAATTGCTGATTTCTTGACTCTGATTGGGGCAACAAATTCGATGTTGCGCTTTGAAGATGTGCGGATCGTGCGTGATATGAGAAATTCAGTGAACCGGTTAGTCAATTGTGAGACGGCTAACCTGAACAAAACCATTGATGCAGCATCAAAGCAGATTGAAAATATTGAATTGATCGAAGCACGAGTGGGTTTACAAGCACTTCCGGAAAAGTTACAAGAGATTGCTGAATTACGCTTGCAACATCCTGAAGTCAGTTTAAAAGAACTAGGAGAAATGATCCCATCCGGAGCGATCTCGAAATCAGGGATCAATCATCGGATTCGAAAAATCAACGAATTTGCTGAAAAATTAAAGGAACAAGCATCCTAACGAACAATGAATTTATTGTTCATTTAATGGAAATATAAACATATTGTGGTTTGACTAATTTGTCTTTTGCTTTTAGGGTCCATCGAAGCAAGAGGATAGATGTCAGACCACTTTTTTTTCTTTTTCTTAAAAATGGGCCTGAATCTAAAGTTTAGGTACTTATAATGAATGTAAATTAGTGATAGTGAGGAGGAGATTGCATTATGGAAGAAGCACATAAAAGTAAGAAACGTAAAATAGATGAACTATATCCTACAAGAGACCTAAAAGAAAAGCGTGATCAAGCCATTTATCGTGAGTTAATATCAGGTCAGTTGGAAAAAGACATCATGAACAAGTATCAAATCAGCAGAGAGCGCCTCTATACAACCAAGAAAAAGCTGGCAATCCAAGAGATTATCGGGCAAAAAAGCCAAAAAAAAATTGCCTATCGGTTGAAATTGACAGTCTCACAAGTTCGTAAGTATCGAAATGATTATATTTATACCGCATTAGCAAAAAATGGAGAGATAGCAGCATTAGCAGCTGAATTTCAGATGAGTGAAAAACAAATCTTGCAGATTCGCAATAAAAGGATCGAGTTTAACAGAAGTAGCAAAAGATTCACAGTTATCAGTCAATAAAATTTGTTCAATCAGAAATGAACAGATTATCGAACGATTGAAAGAACAACATCCTGAAGAAATTGCCAGAGATTTCAATTTATCAATGGAACAAGTATTTTTGATCAAGCAACGTTCGCTAGAATCAAATAGTAAGACAAAAGAGTTGTCTTCCGCGAACAAAAATCTCTTGGATCAATTAGAGGAACGCAAAGCGAAGATGCTAAGTTTACTTGAAGAAAGCAAAACAACAAAAGCTGTAGCACAAGAATTAATGATCAGTCAACGAGCAGTCATTGATATCCGTAATCGGGAAATCGAAAAATCATTCGAAGCTGGATAGACTGGCCAAGAAATCAGTCAGCGATTCCACATTGGAATCGAGGAACTCTATCGACTAAGAGATGTTCGTCTATTGATACAAAGCGATCAAGGGAAAACGAGTAGTCTTCTTTCAAAAAGATTTAATGTGTCATTATCCAGAGTTGGATCGATTTTGTGTCGGAATAATGCTTCTAGTAAGCTTGATCATACTACAGCAAGCTCTCGAAAAACATTTGATATTTCAGTAGTGTCTGATGAGACAAGACAAGAAATTCTGAAACGAATCAAAGAAACAAAAATAACGAAGGCTTTGGGAAAAGAATTAGGAGTAATCGTCCCCCTGATCTATAAAGTGAGAAATCATGGGATATTAACAAAATTGAACAGTGGAGAATCCACTCAAGCGGTCGCAGAAGAATTCAAAATGGATATCAAAAATGTTCGTGAAGTTATTTTCCGAGCAAATCTGGCAGAATTTCCAAATATCAAACGACGTACTTTAGATTATTTGACACCTGAACAAGTGCAAACAGTTAGAAACTGCCTCAATCGCAAGATGACGCTCAGAAAAATCTCTGAAGTACTAGGAATCAAAGACTCGCTGGTCAGATGTGTGCAAACAAAAATGAAATCACAAAAAGGAACAATCAAGATGAAGCATCGAGTCACAAAAGAACAAAAAAAGCAGATCATGCAAGACCTAAACTACATGACTCCTTTTGTGAATTCTTCGAAATCAGGGGTTAGTGAGTCGACCATCCGCGTTTTGGCTACTAGGTTTGAAGAAATCAAGGGGAGAGAAATCCAAGAAAGACGAAAAACAGCAAAAATGAAGGCACTACAAAAGATGGATGAACTACTTACTAAGGTGAAAGAAGAAGCGAAAATCCGCAATATCCAGCAAATTATTCAAAAAGAAAAAATGCCAAAAACGAAATTGATGACACAACGTGAATAAATAGATACGAGTAATGGACAGTATTCTAAAGAGCATTAGCACTCTTTTTGATCAAGACGAAGTAGAATCATTCCCTTGATCTCTTTTTAGCATATGTTGAAAAAAAGAAAGATCGATCAAAGAAATACTCCTATAACGAGAGAATGAAACAAACAAGTTAGGAGGAAACTGTAAATGAGTGATTATGAAAAACAGGTAGTGACATCCAAAAGAAGATTTCAAATACGTACGCAAGCAATCGAAAAAAACAAGACGTATTAGCGGAAATAAGACATCGCAAAACGAACGCATATATCATAAAAAAACATCACCTTACTCTTTGGCAGGTCAGATTCGTTATAAAAAGAGAAATTATACGACAGATCAAAAAAGGTACGCGTATGGAAATAATCGCTCACCGATTGAATATGTCGCTAGATCAAATTCGAGAGGTACGCAATAACTATATCAAACATCATCTAATAAACGGTGCTTCAAAGAATGATCTCGCTAAAAAGCTACATATGGAGCATCAACAGATACTTACTATTCGAAATCATATGATCGAGAAAAAGTTAGTTCAAAAATTGACCATCAAAGAAGTTGCACACAGGTGGAGATTGGCAGAGAGTAGTGTAGAAAAGATACGAGAACAAGCCATTTTAAGACGATTACAAATGACTCATCCAGAAGATGTTGCCACTACTTTTCGATTATCAGTTGAAGATGTTTTACGTATTCGTCAGAAAATTAGCCAACCACTTGCCTTGCAAGGTCATGTCACAAAAGAAAGTAAGAAATGGCTAAAAAATATCAATCGACAAGA
Organism: Enterococcus pernyi; assembly: GCF_045371165.1. Lineage (NCBI taxonomy): Bacteria > Bacillati > Bacillota > Bacilli > Lactobacillales > Enterococcaceae > Enterococcus > Enterococcus pernyi. The sequence continues at coordinate 72,675 of NZ_JBIQDM010000008.1, read as the reverse complement.
ACAAGCAATTGTCGCGAGCTTAGAACAAGGAAAGCCAACAAGAATCATTGCCCAGCAATTGAATATCAACCAAAAATTTGTGATTCGGACACGCACGCGTCATATTGAACAAGCATTCGAGCAAAGGCAGCCACTAGTAGAAATCAGCAAGCGATTTTATACACCTGTTGATGAACTAAGAAAACTTAGGAATCAGCGAATTTTGTATTATCGCGAGGGTGGAATCAAAGCAAGGATCTTAGCTAGAAAGTTCAATATGAAAACTACTGCACTTCAGAAAGTCGTTTATCATAATCGAGCAGTAAAACAGCCCATGAAAAAAGATAAGAAAGAGAATAAAACTGAGCCACTGACGTTGTTTTCAGTTGAAGCATGTGCCAAATTTATGGAGGAATTAAAAAAAAGGAAATCAATGGCCGAAATTGGTCTCTCTCTTAACTTGAATCACCATAAAACTTGTGCAATTAGAAATCACCTGATTTTAACGAAGCTTAATAACGGGGAGAAAACAGAAGCTGTCGCAAAGCAATTCAATACTAATTTGACCAATATCTATCAAATCACGTTTCAAGCGGATCTAGTAAACTATCCCAATATCAAAAAACGGACAAATAGTTATTTGACAGAGGAGCAAACGCAAGATGTTAAGCGGATGATTGGGGAAGGAAAAACAAACAGCCAAATTGCGCAGCTACTTTCGGTAAAAAAATCATTAGTCATCAGTAAAAGGCGATCATTGAAAAGACTGACAAGATTATCTAACAAAAAGTATTGAATTACAGATGAACAAAAATCAGCGATCCTTGCAGATGCTAGGTATCTCGATAAGGTCACTAATGCCATGAAACATGGGGTAAGCATAGAGTCAGTTCGAGTCATCTCGAAGCGCAATAATAAAATGAGCATAAAAAAAATCAGTGAACGTAAAAATGATGTGGAGAAACTAAAAAAATTCAAGGAAATAGAAAAAGAAATCAAACGACAAGCAAAAGTAGAGAATATCAAGCGGGTCCTCCAAGAAAAGCCGCAACAGTTTCGTTCAACCAAGCATACTTCGTTACTACAACGATAAAAAATAGACCGAAAAAGCCAATCGCTTTTCGGTCTATTTTTGATTTTGAACATCAAGGAATGATCAAATGATGAATTATTTAACCAATTCACTCAATTCTTCTGGTGTAATCGATTCATCAAAGATATGTTCATCGATGATTACAGTAGGGACGAATTGGATGTGAGCAGCATTTGCTTCATCGATGATTGCTTGAGTAGTTGCTTGGTCTTCTTGTTCGGTTAAACCAAGTGTTTCTGTTGCATATTCGGCAATGCCGGCTAAATCAAGTTGTTTCCATTCATCTTGCGCATCGAAAATCGCTTTGATTTGTTTTAATGCGACTTTTCCATCCGTCGTAGTGATATGATGATGCATCACATTTCCTTTTTGTAAACTAGGTTTTTCTTTGTCGAACAATTTGATGATTCGTAAGAGTCTTCCAGATTGAACCGCCTCTTCTAAAATGTCATAAGATTCGATAAACCATTGTCGACAATAAGGACAAGCAAGATTAACAAATTCGATCATTTGTTTTGGTGCATTTTCGTTTCCGTACATGATTCCAGTAGTTTTGTTTGTTTTTGTTGCATCAATAATTGAAATATCCATTTTTTAACACCTCTTTATTCTATTGTAATAACTTTGCCCTAAAAAAGACAATGATTTGTTCAAAGAAATAAATGTGTGTGAATCGTTAATCTCTCATTTCCTAGATTAAAAAGCTAAAAGTTGTAAGAAGGGAAAAGCTATTTTTTTATTTTTTACCTGTCGATTCTGGTCGAAGCATTTCTGTCATATCTTTAGCATGTGATTTTTCTTTCAAAATTAGGAGGTTTTCTTTGTTCGTTTACGGTATAATAATAAAGATTATTTAGATAAATTGAGCAAAGGTGATGAAACATGCGGAAAATGAAGACGATGGATGGGAATACTGCTGCGGCATATATTTCATATGCCTTTACAGAATTAGCAGCGATCTATCCAATTACGCCTAGTTCAACAATGGCTGAACTGGTTGATCAATGGGCAGCTTCAGGTAAAAAAAATATTTTCGGACAACCAGTGAAAGTCGTAGAGATGCAATCAGAAGCTGGTGCTGCTGGTGTCGTACATGGGTCATTAAAAACCGGAGCATTGACAACAACGTACACTGCTTCACAAGGATTATTATTGATGATCCCAAATATGTATAAGATAGCCGGTGAACTTTTACCTAGTGTTTTTCACGTAGCTAGTCGAGCGGTGACGACGAATGCGTTGAATATTTTTGGTGATCATGGCGATGTGATGGCCGCTCGCCAAACAGGATTTGCGATGCTTGCGGAAAGCAGCGTCCAAGAAGTGATGGATTTAGCGCCAGTTGCGCATCTAGCTTCCTTAGAAGGAGAAATCCCTTTTGTTAACTTTTTTGATGGTTTTCGAACGAGTCATGAAATCCAAAAAATCGAAGTGTTGGAATATGATGAATTAACTCCTTTGATTCCTCAAGAAAAATTGGAGGCCTTTCGTGAACGTGGAATGAATCCTAATCGGCCGACGACCAGTGGGACGAATCAAAACCCTGATATCCACTTTCAACAACGAGAAACGATCAACCGATACTATGATCGTTTGCCCCAAATCGTGAAAAAGTATATGGATAAAATCAATGAACTTCGAGGAACTTCTTATGATCTGGTCACTTATTATGGAGCGGCTGACGCAGAAGAAGTCATTATTTCAATGGGATCAGTTGCGCAAACGATCCAACAAACAGTTGATTACTTGAACCAAAACGGTCGTAAAGTCGGCTTCTTGAATATCCACTTATATCGTCCGTTTCCAATTGAAACATTGATTGAAAAACTACCGAATACCGTAAAGGCAATTGCTGTTCTAGATCGCAGTAAAGAGCCGGGAGCAGGGGGAGAACCTTTATTATTAGACGTTCAAAGTGCGTTATATGATGCAGAACGTCATCTGAAAGTGATCGGCGGACGTTATGGCATTGGTTCAAAAGATGTCACCCCTGATCAGATTGTAGCGGTATATGATGAATTGAAAAAAGAAAAAACGGATATGAAGAAACGTTTCACGATCGGGATCATTGATGATTTAACTTACTGTTCTTTGGAGGTTGGCCCATCACTTGATTTGACTGAAGCGAATACTTTCCAAGCGAAATTCTGGGGATTTGGATCTGATGGAACAGTTGGAGCAAATAAATCAGCGATCAAAATCATTGGTGACCATACAAACAAATACGCACAAGGCTATTTTTACTATGATTCAAAAAAATCAGGTGGTCTGACTGTTTCACATTTGCGTTTTGGCGATACACCGATCCGTTCGACCTATTTAGTCGAACATGCCGATTTTGTAGCTTGTCATACCCCTGCTTATCTTCACAGCTATGATTTAGTCAAAGGGTTGAAACCTAAAGGGACTTTCTTATTGAATACACTTTGGTCAGACGAACAACTAGCTACGCATCTACCGACCCATTTAAAACGATATTTAGCTGAAAATGAGATCCAATTTTATACGATCAATGCGATGCGTTTGGCGCAAGAAGTAGGTCTAGGTCGGCGGATCAATACGGCGATGGAAACAGCATTTTTCAAGTTGGCGAATATCATACCTTTCGAAGAAGTCCTACCGATTTTGAAAGAGGAAGCCTTGAAGAGTTATGGTCATAAATCAATAGCGATCGTTGAAAAAAATATCAAGGCGATCGATCGTACAGTGGAATTGTTGCATAAAGTCGAAGTGCCGGCTGAATGGGCAACATTGGCGCTTCCTGATAAGGAGAAAAATACTCAAAATCGCTATATCAGAGACATCCTTGAACCAATCAACGCTCAAGAAGGAAATCAGCTCTCAGTGAGGACCTTAGCAGAAAACGGAATGACACGAGGCGATATGCCTTTAGGAACCACTGCTTACGAAAAACGCGGAGTAGCACTTGAAGTACCTGAATGGATCAGTGAGCGCTGTACGATGTGTAATGAATGTTCGTTCGTTTGTCCTCATGCAGCGATTCGACCATTCTTAGCCGATGAGGAAGAACTAGAAGAAGCACCGGAAGGGTTCATTGTTCGAGAAATGCGTGGGCCAGATGGTTTGAAGTATCGCATCCAAGTGTCTGTCGAAGACTGTACTGGTTGTGGCCTATGTGTTGAAGCTTGTCCAGCAAAAGGTAAAGCACTAGTGATGAAGCCCTATGAAGAACAAAAGAAACAAGCAATCAACTGGGCATTTGCGATGACCTTGCGACAAAAAGAAAATCCGATCAAAGGCAAAAATACAGTGCTATCAACACAGTTCAATCAACCTTTATTAGAATTTTCCGGGGCATGTTCCGGTTGTGGGGAAACGCCTTACGTGAAGCTATTGACACAGATGTTCGGTGACCGTATGATGATCGCCAACGCGACAGGTTGTTCATCTATTTGGGGAGGAGCAGTGCCGGCTTCACCATTTACCACAAATGATTGTGGGCAAGGACCTGCGTGGTCAAATTCATTATTAGAAGACAATGCTGAATTTGGTTATGGGATGCTTTTAGCCGCACAAACAAGAAGAGAAGCTTTAGCAGAAACGATGAAAAAAGTGATGTCTAAAGTCTCCTTAAAACTACGTGAATTGATGGAAGATTGGTTGGCGCATATGTTTGAAAGCGAAGGAACCCAACAACGGGCAGCTAAATTACGTGGGGCAATCGAAAATGAGCTTGAAGCTGTTCCTGAATTACAAACGATCTACCAAGAAAAAGATCTATTTGTCAAAAATAGTCAATGGATGATCGGTGGTGATGGCTGGGCGTATGATATCGGTTTTGGCGGAATCGATCACGTCTTGGCAAGTGGCGCAGATGTAAACATTTTAGTCATGGATAACGAAGTCTATTCCAATACAGGTGGACAAGCCTCGAAAGCTACACCTGCTTCAGCAATCGCTAAATTCTCAGCAAATGGGAAATATGCCTCGAAGAAAGATTTAGGCATGATGGCGATGACGTATGGGAATGTGTATGTAGCACAGATCGCTTCAGGCGCGAATCAAATGCAAACGATCAAAGCATTTGAAGAAGCAGAAAAATTCCCTGGACCATCGTTGATCATTGCGTATACGCCATGTATTGCTCATGGGTTACTAGGTGGAATGAAAGAATCGATCAAAGAAGCAAAAGAAGCAGTGGCTTCAGGCTATTGGTCGTTGTATCGCTATAATCCTGAATTGATCGAAAAGAAGAAAACGCCGATGACGCTAGACTATAAAAAGCCTGATTTTACCATGATGGCTGACTTCATGCGCAAGCAAGTCCGTTTTTCATCGCTTGAAACGATTCATCCGCAGGCAGCGGAGCAGTTATTCAATAAAACGATCCAAGATGCGAAAAAACGGTTTTACAACTATGCGGCGATGACTGGTCAATTAGAAAAAATCAAAGCGAAGATCGAACCGACAGAAGGTACTGAAAGTCCAGAGATCGAAAAACCGAGAGTCAAAAAAGGACGAACGGTTGATCCGGAAGCAGAAGCTAGACGTGCTGCCAGACGTGCCGCTAGAGCGGAACGAAGAAAAACCAAAGAATGATAAAACGAAACGATCCAAGGAAATAGAATAACTTATTGGTGAATAAATGGAAAATGTAAATTTCTTGAAAAAAATTGGTTTTTGTTAGGAAATTCCAAGCAGATAAGTCTCTTCTGAGGAAACATATGATATACTAAAGAGGAAATCTCAAAAGAGAAGAGAGGCTGTCTATGTCATTTCAAATCGGAGAACTTTTTAATTTAGACTATTGGCGACAAATGTTTTCCGGTGACTTGTTTTCTCAGAATTTTTTGGTGAACATACTCGATGTATTGGTTGTTTGGTATTTAGTTTATAAACTCATTCAACTATTGCGAGGAACAAAAGCAATCCAATTGCTAAAAGGGGTAGGGATTTTTGTTGTTATTCGGATCTTAGCCGAGATTATTGGTCTACATACCTTATCTTGGTTGATGAATCAAGTGATCACGTATGGTGTGATTGCGGCTATCGTCATTTTTCAACCAGAGATACGGCGTGGATTAGAACACCTCGGTCGTAGCTCACTTTTCAAACAATCGAAGAGTGAGAAGCAAGAAGATGAACAGATGATCCTTTCTTTCGACAAAGCGATCCAATATATGTCCAAACGTAAAATCGGTGCCTTGATCACGATCGAACGCCACACCGGGTTGGATGAATATATCGAAACAGGGATTGCTTTAGATGCCGATATCACTGGCGAATTACTGATCAATATTTTTATTCCGAATACACCGCTGCATGATGGTGCAGTGATCGTAAAAGATGGAAAAATTGCAGTAGCCAGTGCCTACTTGCCTTTATCTGAAAGTATGTTGATTCCGAAAGAATTCGGAACCCGTCACCGAGCGGCTGTCGGAGTCAGTGAGGCGAGCGATGCGATTACGATCGTTGTCTCAGAAGAAACAGGAGATGTCAGCATTACGTTGGATAACCAATTGATGCCTGGCTTATCTCAAGAAGAATATTTGACGATCTTGCGTAAAAATTTGATCGTCGAAGAAAAAAACAAAAATAAAAATACGCTCCAAACCTTCTTAGACGTGATGACTAAAGGAGGGGATCACAAATGATCTCAAAAGAGAGGCGTAAAAGTATCTTATATGCGTTTGTTGCGTTATTATTCAGTATTGTGCTGTATTTTAATGCAAATGGACAATCTGTCCAAGACACGCTGTCAGGAAATGAAGCCTATACGCAAAACGTTTCTGATGTGTCAGTACAACTTTTATACGATACGGATCAATATTATATCCATGGATATGAGAGTACGGTCACAGCGAAGTTGTCCAGTGCCAATCGTGTTCAGTTGAATGCCGAAGCAATTGAAGATACAAGAATGTTTCGGGTGACAGCAGATCTCACTGGTTTAGGTGAAGGAACACATGAAGTACCATTGAAAATCAGAAATCTGAGCAGTGCAGTCAAAGCAAAACTAGAGCCGGATACGATCACAGTGACTATCGAGAAAAAAGTGACAAAAGAATTTGAGGTCACGCCTTTACTCACAACAGAATCAACTCCAGCTGGATTCGAATTGAATGACCTTGAATTATCACCAAAAAAAGTGACGGTCACGACTGGCGATCAGACACTGGAAGAGATCCAACAGGTCGTAGCGAGGATCGAACCTGCGATGATCACGGACGATGGGGTCGATACGAGAGTCACTGTACAAGCATTGAATAGTGCAGGAGAACCTTTAAGTATTGTTTCAGATCCAGTGCAAGTCACTGCAAAAGCAACGGTAACAAAGCCTACGAAAACGATTCGACTTTATGGAACAGCACAAGGGACCCCCGCAGATAATGTGGAGAGTTACGATTTCAGTTTCTCTGACATTGAAGCAGAAGTCACTGGTTCAGAGAGTCAACTGGCTCAACTAGGAAATAGCATCACGATACCAATCGATATTTCTGGGATCGTCCACCGGACGACAAGAAATATTGATATTCCGGTAGAGAGTGGACTTAGTATCACACCACCTTCAATCGATGTTGAGATTACACCGGTCCTGAAAACAAGCACGGAAAACACTAGCCGTTCTAATTCGGGAAATTCCGGAAATTCGGGAGGAAGTACAACTTCTGGTGCAGGGTCGACACCTGCGAACTCTTCGTCATCGACGACACGTCAGTCTGAAGAGACGCAGTCAACATCGAGTGAAGGGTCGAATGAATCATCAAGTGAGACAACACAATCAAGTAGTCAACCGAATAGTCAAGAGGATTCATCGGAAAATTAAGTTAAAGGAGCAAATTTACAGCTATGGGTAAATATTTTGGAACGGACGGTGTCCGTGGAGAAGCGAATAAAGAACTAACACCGGAATTGGCCTTCAAATTAGGACGTTGCGGCGGTTATGTACTGAGCCAACATGAGAAAGATGGAAAACGTCCACGTGTATTGGTTGGACGTGACACAAGAATTTCAGGTCAAATGCTTGAAGAAGCGTTAGTTTCTGGTCTGTTATCTGTCGGGATCGAAGTTTTTCAATTAGGTGTGATCTCTACACCAGGAGTGGCTTACTTGACACGTTTGCAAAAAGCAAGCGCAGGTGTCATGATTTCTGCTTCACACAATCCAGCTCAAGATAACGGCATCAAGTTTTTTGGTGCAGATGGATTTAAATTAGATGATGACCAAGAATTAGAAATCGAAGCATTGTTAGATGCGGAAGTCGATGAATTACCACGACCTTCTGCTGAGGGATTAGGTACAGTCGAAGAGTTCCCAGAAGGGTTGCTGAAATATTCACAATTCTTAGTACAGACGATCAACGGCGATCTTTCGGGCTTAACGGTCTGTGTAGATGCGGCAAATGGTGCAACAGCAACATCTGTCAATCGCTTGTTTGCTGATTTGGAAACTGATTTCTACACGATGGGAACAAATCCGAATGGCTTGAACATCAATGACGGTGTCGGATCAACGCATCCTGAGCGTCTAGCAGAAATGGTAGTAGAAAAAGGAGCAGACGTCGGTCTTGCCTTTGACGGCGACGGCGACCGTATCATTGCGGTGGATGAATTAGGAAATATCGTAGATGGCGATAAGATCATGTTTATCTGTGCGAAATATTTGTCAGCTAAAAATCGTCTGAAAAAAGATACGATCGTTACAACGGTCATGAGTAACCTCGGCTTCCATAAAGCGGTCGAAGAAATCGGTTTGAAAGATGTTGTGACACAAGTGGGCGACCGCTATGTGGTCGAAGAAATGCGTAAAAATGACTACAACTTCGGTGGCGAACAGTCTGGTCATATGATCTTCTTAGATTTCAATACAACAGGAGATGGTATGCTTTCTGGGATCCAATTGTTGAATATCATGAAACAAACTGGTAAAAAATTATCAGAATTAGCAGCAGAAGTAACGATCTATCCGCAAAAATTAGTCAATATCCGTGTAAGTAACAAAAACGGTGCAATGGAAGTTCCTGCAATCAAACAAGTCATTGAAGAAGCAGAAGCTGAAATGGCCGGTGAAGGACGTATCTTAGTTCGCCCTTCCGGAACAGAACCATTACTACGCGTGATGGCAGAAGCACCATCTGATGAAAAAGTAAACTATTATGTTGACAAAATCGCAGCAGTTGTCAAAGCTGAGATTGGAATCGATTAAAACGTACGATGAGAGAATCAACCCTCAAGTAGAGGATGTTGATTCTCTTTTCTTTTGATCAAATGCACGTTCTTTAGTAATTTTTGATATCTAAAAAATCGCCAAATAGGGGATCATTTACAATGATTCCGGGGAATTCATTGGTTAGAATGAGTTGTTTGAAAATTCGGTAACCTTTTAACGACTTTGACATGCCTAATGTTTCTAAATGATGGAGTGATTGTTCCATCATTCGATCAGCAAGAGACACATCGTTTTCTAAAAAAGCAATCCAACCTTCATAAAAAGGAATAAAAATGGCTTGTTCGATGTGCTCTTCTTTAAAGACCCATGTTTTCCATAGTTTGAATGTTTCTTTAGCGTAAGCTACTTCTTCGAAGAAACAAAAGACCGAAAATATTGTTGTAAAGGTTTGATAGAGAATATCTTTATTTCCCGGTATTTTGGATAAACGCTGACTTTTCTTGACCGCAATTTTCAAGCAACGAAATAATAGAGAAGGTTCAATTGCTATAGAGATACGGGCGAATAATTTTAACTCGTAGATACCCCAAGTATCAGTATTCAATAAATAGTGTTTGGCAGGTTCTAAGTAATGATTATGTTTTTTATATGCTTCAAGGACAGGCGTATCTTGAATAATCTCCTTTTTCATTGCCAAATCAAAACGAAATAATTGTAACACATGATCCAATTCTAAAGAATAATTTTCTTGATAATAAATATACAATTTTTCATACTGTTCTTCTAACTTTATCCAGTCTTGGATTGTTTCGATATACATATATTCCATATATTCGATAATCGCCAATTGTGAAGCAGAAAAAGTATTCTCAGTTTGCATCAATATAAATTCATCAAATGTTACTTCTAACTTTGACAATAAGTGATGGAATCTCTCGCATGAGATCGTTGATTTCTCATTTTCAAACTGAGAAAGAAGAGACATCGATAGCTGTTTATCCGCCAGTCCTTTAAGTAAAATCCCTTTACTTAAGCGAATTTCTTTAATTGTTTTTCCGTAACTTTTCATACGCGCACCTTCTTTTCAATATATTGAACTAAAATAAATAATACTTCTAATTTTATATATAGTTGAATTATCTTATAGAAACGAGGAAGAAGCCATGCAAAAAGAAAAAATAATCGAAAGTATTGATCTAAAAAAAGATTTTGGTAAAAAACAAGTATTAAAAGGCGTAGATTTTACGGTTAAACGTGGTGAAATTTTTGTTCTTTTAGGCTCTAATGGGGCTGGAAAGTCAACACTTTGTAAAATTTTGACTACGATTCTTCCTTTTGATGGAGGGCAAGTTCGAATCAATGAACATGATCTACTGAAAGACGGAGTTAAAGTGCGAGAAGCTATTAGTCTGACTGGACAGTTTGCCGCAGTTGATGAGATGTTGACAGGTTACGAGAATATGAAAATGATTGCAGCTCTTCGTCATGTGAAAGATAAGCACAAGGTTGTCAGTGACTTATTGAAACGGTTTGATTTGCAAATATACAGCCAAGAACTAGTTAAAAATTATTCAGGTGGAATGCGAAGACGTTTAGATATAGCGATGAGTTTTATCGGTGATCCGCAAGTGATTTTTCTCGATGAACCGACAACAGGCTTGGACCCCCAGAACCGAATCGCAACGTGGCAATTGATCAAAGAAACCGCAATATCAGGGCGGACTATTTTTTTGACTACGCAATATTTGGAAGAAGCAGAGTATCTTGCAGATAAAGTGGCTATATTACATGAAGGTAAAATCATTGTGAATGCTACGCCACAAATGATCAAAAGCACATATGACAAACAGAAAATGGAGATCAATGTATTGACCATAGAGGATTTTAATCTACTTTCTGCACATTTTAAACGACGACTACTGACAAAAAATGAAGAAAAACTTTCTGTGACTGTCAATGTAGGGGATCATTTCAATGATTCAGTTGATCTTCTGAACGAGTTAAAACGATTACCGATCAGGATCACAAATTTCCAGCAGAAAAATGCATCTTTAGAAGACATCTTTTTAAAATTAGTACAAGGAGTGGTCTAATTGAAAGCAATCATAGAAACAAATACATTATTTAAACGTAATATTAAATTATCTTTTCGTAGCCTGGAAACATTTATCGGTGGACTACTAACCCCAGTGATATTGATGTTGCTTTTTGTTTATGTACTTGGAGGAGCGATGGATGTAGGTGAGCTATCTTATGTTGATTTTGTTTTGCCCGGAGTGTTAGTCCAATGTATTGCTCAAAGTGCTTCTGTCGTCGGGTTAGTCATTAACCAAGATGTCCGTTCTGGTATGGTTGAACGACTCCTAACACTAAATCTTTCAAGGGGAGCATTTCTAAATGGACATGTATTTGCAGCTGCCTTTAGAAGTGTGATGAGCAGTTTTGTCGTATCAGCCGTGGCATTGCTCATCGGTTTTCATCCAAACGCCACCTTTGCAAAATGGCTACTTGTTTGGTTGCTCATTCTTTGTTTTATCCTTGCCTTTACTTGGATTTCGGCCTTGTTTGGGTTATTAGCGAAATCATCAGAAATGGCAAGCTTATTTACTCTCCTGACTACCATCTTACCTTATTTAAGTTCAGGATTCGCACCGACTGAAAATATGCCTACAGCGATCAGACTATTTGCTGAGTACCAACCGATGACACCAATCATCCAAGCACTTCGAGGGTTGCTACTAGGTCTTCCAAATCCAACATTAAAGCAAGCATTTTTATGGAGTATTAGTTTGATTTTGATTTTTAGTTTCTTAGCATTATTGGCTTTTAATAAGTGTGTGAGGTGGAAATAACTTATCGAACTACAATAAAAAAACCAGTGAGAAAACAAACTTTTCGTTTTTCTCACTGGATTTTTTGCTATTGATTACTTATTTTTTAATCGGACAATTATTCAACCGTGACTGATTTAGCTAAGTTTCTTGGTTTGTCTACATCGAATCCACGCAATAGGGTAGCGTAATAAGCAAGCAATTGCATCGGGATGACCATGGCAAGAGGAGAAAGGTATGGATGGACAGCAGGAATCACTAATTGATCCGTTTCTTTTTCTAATCCATGTGCCGCGATCACTAAGGTTTTTGCACCACGACTTTCAACTTCTTTTAAGTTGCCACGTGTATGAGCCCCTGTGATTTCCTCACTAATAATCCCAATTACTGGTGTGCCTTCTTCAATCAGTGCAATGGTACCGTGTTTCAATTCACCGGCAGCAAAACCTTCTGCTTGGATATAGCTGATTTCTTTTAGTTTCAAAGCAGCTTCTAAAGCGACATCGTGATCGTTGCTACGACCGATATAAAAAGCGTTGCGCGTGTCATTCAAGAATTCCGCAGCTAGTTCTTGGAGTTCATCTTTTTGGGTAATTACTGTTTCCATCGCATTCGCTACCATACTCAATTCATGCGCTACATCAAATGTCAATGAACGTTTATTGCCTTTTTGATCACCGACTGCTTTTGCAAGTAAAGCTAGTACAGCGATTTGAGCAGTATATGCTTTAGTTGAAGCAACAGCGATCTCCGGACCTGCATGTAGCAACAGAGTGAAGCCAGCTTCTCTTGATAACGTAGAACCAGCAACGTTCGTGATCGTCAATGAAGGATGACCTAATTGATTGATCTTGACTAACACCTGACGACTATCAGCGGTTTCGCCACTTTGACTTAAAAAGATAAAGAATGGTTTTTTCGATAATAAAGGCATGGTATAACCAAACTCACTGGCCAAATGGACTTCTACTGGAATGTCAGTCATTTGTTCGAAGAAATGCTTGCTCGCTAATCCTGCATGATAACTTGTGCCGCATGCCACGATGTAAATACGGTCACTTGCTAACAGTTCATCCATCAATTTGTGATCTAAAGGAATTTCATTGTCCTCATTCACATAGGTTTGCGCGATTTTACGCATGATGATCGGCTGCTCGTCGATTTCTTTCAACATATAGTAAGGGTATGTTCCTTTTTCAATGTCAGAAGCATCTACTTGTGCTTCATAAGAATCACGTTCTATGATCATACCAGTCATTGTTTGGATCGTGATATTATCTGCTTGAACGATCACCATTTCTTGGTCTTCGATTTCAATAAATTCTTTAGTGTAAGCAAGCATCGCCATCGCGTCACTTGCGATCACATTGAATCCTTGGCCTTTACCGATCAATAAAGGGCTTTTGTTTTTGGCAACGAAAATTGTTTCAGGAGCTGTGCGATCCATCAAGGCAAAAGCGTAAGAACCTTCGATGACTTCTAGCGCTTTTCTAAATCCTTCTTGTGTATCTTGCGTTTCTTCCACGAATTTTTCAATCAAATGAACAACGATTTCCGTATCTGTTTCGCCGATGAAGTCATCAGTGGCTACGTATTGTTGTTTCAATTCTTCAAAATTTTCAATCACCCCATTGTGGACTAAAACAAAACGTCCGCTTTGTGAGTGGTGGGGGTGCGCATTTTTCTCAGCGGGTTCCCCATGAGTTGCCCATCTTGTATGACCGATACCTGCTGTACCAGTGGTTTCTGGAGATAATTTATCTTTAAGGTTTTGGATTCTACCGCGTGCTTTGACTAAATGGTCCTGTTTTCCATTTGAGACAAAGATACCCGCCGAATCATACCCGCGATATTCTAATTTTTCTAAACCATTGATCAACCCTGGTGTCACGTTCTCTAATCCAATCATTCCAACAATTCCGCACATAAAAAAACATCCTACTTTCTGTTATAAACTTGATATTAGCGTTTCCAACTGCGTAAGAAACCTTTTGTTCTACCTTCACAGGTAGTTTTTATGTTTCTTTTTAGGATGCAGTCCCTAGGGCCATCCGCCGAATCCTTCGATCAACCCTTTCCTCGTCATCTGTTAAAACAGACCTGGCGCTATTCCGTATTGGTCTAATTATCCTCCTGTTATTATTTTCTTTGGAAACATCTAAAATCATAACGTTAATGTGTGAGGTTTGTCAATAAAAAAGACAAAAAAATAAATTGGTATATATCTAATTGGGATGGACGAAAGAAAAATATCAAATTCGACTATCATCTTTTCTTGTAGTTCGGTACAATAATTATAGATAGAAGGAGGATGAAAGATGGAAGAGAAGATAGAAATCATGACGTTGGGGATGTTAAAAAAACAAATTGCAGCATTTGAAAAAACAGAACACGTGACGGATGACACTAAAATCTTTTTGGATACCGGATGGGACAGTATCCAAGAAATCGCCCCTGATGCGTTCGAAATCGAACATGCGCAACAGTTTGTCGTTGAAGATGAATTGACCCACGAACAGTTTACTGGTTACACCCTTGAAGAAAAAGCAGAAAAGATGAATGCGAAACCTAGTTCTGAAACGGTGATCGTGATTAGAAATCTATATTAGGAGCGTGTAAAATGAATAAGAAACGTTGGATAGCAGTACTGATTGCTGCCGGCTTATTGGTTGTTTCGTTGGTATCATCAAGTTTGACGCAACCGCAAGAAGAGGTGCAGATGGGGAACATCAATAGTTGGTTATATGGGGACGATGAAATGTCACCGGTGGTACTTGAAGAAGGCAGTGGCATGGGAAGGATCGCAAAATTGTCCGTTGATGGTGCCATAGCTAGTGGAGGCTCTTCTGGTTTATTTGCTACTGAGAGTTATAATCATGAAGACTTCTTGAAACAAATTGAAGCGATCGAAGCCGATGAACGCGTCAGTGGGATTTTATTGGAAGTCAATTCTCCGGGTGGCGGAGTTTATGAAAGTGCAGAAATTGCCAACTTACTCAACGAGGTCCGAACAGAACGTGATCTACCGATGTATGTCAGCATGAAAAATATGGCTGCCAGTGGTGGTTACTATATTTCCGCACAAGCAGATAAAATCTTTGCAACGGAAGAAACAGTAACTGGTTCAATCGGTGTCATTATGTCCGGACTCAACTATTCGGGCTTACTTGAAAAAATCGGTGTCGAAGATACAACAGTAAAAAGTGGCGCACTAAAAGATATGGGATCGGCTACTCGACCTGAAACTGAGCAAGATCATGCAGTGTTGCAAGCTTACATCGATAACGCCTATAATCGTTTTGTTAAAGTTGTTAGTGAAGGAAGAAACAAATCAGAAGATGAAGTGAAAAAAGTCGCAGATGGTCGTATTTACGACGGTGTACAAGCGAAAGAAGCAGGTTTGGTGGACGAAATCGGCTATCCAACAGATGCTTTAGCTGCGATGAGAGAAGATCTTGATCTACAAGATGCTGAGTTAGTCGAATACTCAACTAGTTCTACTGGATTTGGCAATACTTGGTTTGGTGCAAAATTAGCAGAATTACAAGGGTTGCAAGCTTCTGAAACAAGTCAGATCTTGTCATTACTTGAAAGTCTAGGAACAGCAGAATCTCCAAGAGCAATGTATCTATATGGAGGTGAGTAAGCATGAATGAGAAATCAACGAACGCGTCAACACCCGAAGAACGCTCAAAAACCAATGAGGAACCGAAAGTAGCTGAACGTACAGAGGGATCATCTAAACAAGTTTTTAAGGTAGAAGAAAATAAATTAGTAGATCCTACTAGTAGAAACCAGGATACAGTAGACGCTTTAGTCGCTCCTAAAGACGAAATTACAGCTGACAAAAACACAAGTAGCTCTTCGGAAGAACTTGAGTTTGCAGCACAAGCAAAAAATGACCAACCGGCTGTAGGACCAGATGCGGGATTTTCTCAAAAGGTGCTAAGTTCCTTTGAAGAAAAACCACTGTCAGAAACTGAGATCAAAGAAAATCAGAAAAAATGGAAAAAATATACAGAACAAAAAACCGAGGAACCAAGTATCAATCGTTTTCCTTATTATTTCTTTGCCGGTTTTTGGGTTCGTTTTGCTGCGTTTTTGGTTGATTTGATTTGTATCGGGTCAATCACTCGCTTAACGTTAGGTATCGCAGTGAACCTAGGATGGCTTCAAGTTTCTGATTCTTATTTGAGTATCTATGGTAGTTTGTCGTTGATCGCCTATTTAGCTTATTTTATTTTATTGACGAAATGGAATCACGGACAGACGATTGGAAAAATGATTTTTGGTATTCGAGTGATCAGTTTTGATGAAGAGGAACTTTCATGGAGTACAGTATTAGTCCGTGAGGGCGCTTGTCGCTTCATTTTGAGATTTCCGTTACTTTTTATCGGCTATCTCCCAGTTATCTTTAGTAAGAAAAAACAACACATCGGTGATTATTTCTCAAATACGAGTGTAGTAACCATCAATATGATCAAAGCATTTAATCAAGAGATGAATGCTTGATGCTTTAGGTAGAGAAAATGGCTGAATATGGTTATTATTCAATAAGTCGTGTCAGACAAATGATAAAACAGTGAAGGGAAGAACCTAAGTGAGACCGATCGATTTTCCTGATAAATACGACAATTTGATGCGTATTGGCCAACAGGCATTAACAGATCATCAATACAGTCAAGCAAAAGAGCTGTTTGAACGTGCATATGAACTTGAAGCAACATTTGAAGCAAATACGTTATACGTGTTGGCACTATCAGAATTGGATATGTGGGAAGAAGCACTTCATCAAGCACTTTTGCATGAAAAACAGTATTTGATGAATGAAGAATTGGCTACTTTTTACTTTGATCTACTGATTACAGCAAAAGATTTTTTATATGCACGAAAATTGATTGCAAGTGCTGATTTTCCCGATGATTTTGAGCAAGCAGTTTTGTTGAAAATCCAACAATCAGAAGAATTAGTCGGACAGATGCGAAGACAGAAGATTCGTGAAATCTATCAACTGGTAGAAAAATTACCTTTTGAAAAACCAACTACCCAGTTGAGTTATATTCAAGAAATCGAGCAACTGCCTTACCACGAATTTATCCAGACCGCTAGAAAGTTGATCGTTTTAAAAACGGTCCATGTTCTTGTAAGGGCTAAGTTGCTTGAGTCGCTCGTTCAAGTCGAAGAAGCAGCACCAGTTGCATACTTGACGATCGAGGAAGAGTTGATCGAAGTGATACCAAAGAAAATGGTGCGTCCAGAAGAGCAAACTTCCTATCGACGAATCAAACAAATGGCGGAAGCATATGAACGAGAAGACGCCTTAATGAGTGAGAACTTGAAAGAAGAGTTTGCGATGCAATCGGCGATCGTTTATCCGATCTATGATAGCTACATTGGAAATCTTGACAAATGGTTCAAACAAACAGTAGCAACCTATACGAATCAGCCGTGTGAGGATCTTTTGGCATCTGAACAACACGAATTCACTGAAAAAAGAAATAAAATAATGACAGAACTATTATTATTCAATACGTAAAAAAACAGAGGAAAAGATAAAAAAGTCATGAAAAACGTGGATTCCCCTCGTTCAATATGTTTACAATTTGGAAGGGTTAGTGTACTATTTAAAGGTATGCATGAAACGTTTTTGATGTATCAAATGAATTTCTAAACTCGGAGGGAAATAAATGACTGCAACATTCGAAAAAAAAGGCACAAATGATGGTGTTTTAACATTTACGATCGGGCAAGATCAAATCCAAAAAGGATTGACAACTGCCTTTAATAAAGTAAAAGGAAACTTGAACGTTCCTGGATTCCGTAAAGGAAAAGTATCTCGTCAAGTATTCAACCGTATGTACGGAGAAGAAGCATTGTACGAAGATGCATTGAACGCTGTCTTACCTGAAGCATATGAAGCAGCTGTTAAAGAAGCAGCAATCGATCCAGTTTCTCAACCTAAGATCGATGTGGCAAGCATGGAAAAAGGTCAAGACTGGACGATCACAGCAGAAGTAACTGTAAAACCTGAAGTAAAATTAGGTGATTACAAAGACTTAGTGGTTGAAAAACAAGACCGCGAAGTAACAGAAGCAGACGTTGAAGAACGTATTAAACGTGAACAAGAAGCGCAAGCTGAATTAGTCATCAAAGAAGATGCTGCAGCTGAAAATGGCGACACTGTTGTCATCGATTTTGAAGGTTTCATCAACGATGAAGCATTTGAAGGCGGAAAAGGCGAAAACCATTCACTTGAATTAGGATCAGGTTCATTCATTCCTGGTTTTGAAGACCAATTAGTTGGCCACAAATCAGGCGAAAACTTAGATGTTACTGTGACATTCCCAGAAGATTATCAAGCAGAAGATCTTGCGGGTAAAGAAGCAGTCTTCAAAGTAACGATCCACGAAGTGAAAACAAAAGAAGTACCTGAACTAGATGATGAGTTCGCAAAAGATGTAGACGATGAAGTATCTACATTAGCAGAATTAAAAGAAAAATACATGAAAGAATTGACTGAAACGAAAGAAAAAGCTGCAGAAGATGCAAAAGATGAAGCAGCAATCAAATTGGCAGTCGAAAATGCGGAAATCGTTGATCTTCCACATGTTATGGTCCATGATGAAGTTCACCGTTCAATGGACGAATTCTTAAACAACATGCAACGTCAAGGAATCTCACCAGAAATGTACTACCAATTAACTGGTTCAACAGAAGAAGACTTGCACAAACAGTTTGAAGAAGAAGCAGAAATGCGTACAAAAACAAACCTTGTGATCGAAGCTGTAGCAGCTGCTGAAAACTTAGATGCAACAGAAGAAGAAATCACTGCAGAGATCCAAGAATTAGCAGAAACTTACAATATGCCAATTGACCAAATCAAACGTGTATTGACAGAAGATATGCTAAAACATGATGTGATCATGAAAAAAGCAATCGAATTGATTACAAGTACAGCAAAAGAAGCAGAATAAGCGAATAGAATTGTTGATCTGCATCTATATGAAAGAGTCCAGGCGCTTAGATGAAGCCTAGACTCTTTCGTTTTGTTTTAAACTTCTTTGATACTTTTGCTTTTTTTTAAATTATGGTATGATAAGGAAAGACTGTAAAGTCTTTGATAGTTTCTTGCGAATCAACGCAAGTTAAGGGGTGAAGACCATGTATGATAATCCAAGTGGTAATGAGACTGTACGCTGTTCTTTTTGTGGTAAAACACAAGAAGAAGTAAAGAAAATCGTAGCAGGTCCGGGGGTCTACATCTGTAACGAATGTATCGACCTATGTAAAGAAATCATTGATGAAGAATTCTATGAAGAAGCAGTACGAGAGTTTACTGAAGTACCGAAACCTTCTGAGATTCTTGAAGTATTGGATAATTATGTGATTGGACAAGAACGTGCAAAACGTTCATTGGCTGTAGCTGTTTACAATCACTATAAGCGTGTCAATCAAGAAGCAAAAGACAGCGATGATGTCGAATTGCAAAAAAGCAATATCTGCCTGATCGGTCCAACTGGTTCAGGTAAAACATTCTTAGCGCAAACATTAGCAAAAACATTGAATGTACCATTTGCCATTGCTGATGCAACAAGTTTGACAGAAGCGGGTTATGTAGGTGAAGATGTCGAAAATATCTTATTGAAACTTTTGCAATCTGCTGATTACAATGTTGAACGTGCGGAAAAAGGAATCATCTACATTGATGAGATCGACAAAATTGCACGTAAAAGCGAAAATGTATCGATCACACGCGATGTATCAGGGGAAGGTGTACAACAAGCCTTACTGAAAATCTTGGAAGGAACAGTTGCCAGTGTGCCGCCACAAGGTGGACGCAAACATCCTCATCAAGAATTCATCCAAATCGATACGACGAATGTGTTGTTCATTGTCGGTGGTGCGTTTGATGGCATCGAAACAATCGTAAAAAATCGTATGGGCGAGAAAACGATTGGTTTCGGTACACAAAACCAAAAACTCTCAGAAAATGAAAGTGTCATGCAACATATCATTCCTGAAGATTTATTGAAGTTCGGCTTGATCCCAGAGTTTATCGGACGCTTACCTGTAATGGCTGCGTTAGAAAAACTAACAACCGACGATTTAGTTCGTATCTTGACGGAACCGAAAAATGCGTTAGTGAAACAATACCAAAAATTACTTTCACTAGATGACACTGCTTTAGAATTTGAACCAGAAGCACTAAAAGCCATTGCGAAAAAAGCAATTGAGCGTAATACTGGTGCACGTGGTTTGCGTTCGATTATCGAAGAAATCATGATGGATGTCATGTTTGATATTCCTTCTGATGAAACGATCGAAAAAGTGATCATTAGAAAAGAAGCTGCCGAACTTACCGGCAAACCAACAGTTATTTACAAAGACTCAGAAAAAAAAGCGGGATAAAATGAAAGGAGCAGTCGTGAAAGTTTTAGCAGCTTTTTCGACTACTCCTTTTCATTCTGTCGAAGAAAGTGGAGAGGGATTGAGCCACTTTGCCGCTTTGAAGGAGAGAGAGCATATGAAAGTCCATCATGCGGATATTGTGATCAGTGCTGTTGCACCGAAACAATATCCAGAAACAGATCTACCAGAGATTGCCTTAGCAGGTCGCTCAAATGTCGGGAAATCTTCCTTTATCAATACGCTGATCGATCGAAAGAATCTCGCACGTACATCAGGTAAACCAGGGAAAACACAAACCCTGAATTTTTATCTGATCGAAAATGCGCTGCATTTTGTCGATGTTCCAGGTTATGGTTACGCGAAAGTTTCTAAAACTGAGCGTGCGAAATGGGGACAGATGATCGAAACTTATTTGACATCGAGAGAACAATTAAAAGCTGTGGTGTCACTGGTGGATGTTCGCCATAAACCATCGCAAGAAGATATCCAAATGTATGAATTCTTAAAATACTATGATATCCCAGTGATCGTTGTTGCGACAAAAGCAGATAAGATCCCTCGTGGAAAATGGAACAAACACGAAAGCGAAATTAAAAAAGCATTGAATTTCGATCGCAATGACACATTCATTTTATTTTCTTCTGTAACTAAACAAGGAAAAGAAGAAGCGTGGAAAGCGATCGAAGACGCGATCAGCGAGTAAACAAAAAAGACTTGATACTTAGGTTGAAAGGCAAACTTTCAAAAGCTAAATATCAAGTCTTTTTTGTTTATTTCTTTTTTTTGTCTTTTTTTGGGTCGCTTTTTGGTTTTAAAAAGCGGTCAATGTCTTCTTTTGGAGCAACGGTCTTTTCCGGATCAACGCCAAAAGATTCAAATAGTTTGTCGAAATTATCTGTACGCTCAAATTTCAATCCCATGTTTATCACCTCTTTCTTTATTTTAACATGCTACCCCTCAATCGGTGGCATAAGACGAAAAGTTTTAGTTTTTTTTTATTATTCGTTATAATTTGATTATAAATAGATTTGAGAGAGGTGAGAAATATGGTGTCGAAAGAAAAAATGATGTTCCGTCTCGTGTTGACCAGAGATCGTACGAACGAAAAAGAAGAAGCCTATGATTGGTCCATGCTGACTCGTATCTTGCTTACTCCTGACTTTTTCCAATCCTCTCGTCATTCGAAAGAATCATATACCTTAATTGCACTAAAAAAAGCCTTAGAAGAAATCTCTGATGAAGAGATCGGTTGGTTTGAAATTTATCAGAATGATCTCACTTGCCGTTTCGAATTTGGCTATCATCATCTCCAAATTGATTATCAGTTTTTGTGGCAGGTATTTCAAAAAAATGAATCGGTGATTCGAAACTATCTTCAAACAAAAATGCAAAAAAATGGTATTTTTGCTTATATGAGAAGTGTCGAAGAATATTTATATCATAATACGAAAGAAATCGAAAAGCGTTTATCCTTTGAATCTGCCGAGAACATCGAGAAGTTGCCTAAAATCAAAGGTCGAAATGGGCAGATTGAGGTAGATTGTAACCAGTTTCCCGGTTATGATCTAATCGTAGAAGGGCGTTATTTTACTTCTTGTTGGGAAATGTATTATAGTCAATATTATTATCGACTGATCCCTAAAGAGATTTTTTTGGAAATGCAACAGGTGGAGGAAATCACCCAATACGAGAATCAAGTCATTGGTATCCAGTTGTATCGCGAGCCATATCGTTGGCAAAGTGAAGCGAATTTAAAATTTCAACAATACTATCGAGATCAATTAGGCTTTGATCATTTGTCGTGGGACAACGGCGTTGGTTTACTGAAAGAGCCATTTGTCGAGTATGCCTATACTCAGGACTCCTTGCAAGCGGTCCAGTATCAAAATCATTTGATGCAACCAACAGAAAAGAAGAAAGCAACATTTTTCGTAACAAGAAGCTATGATTTTGCTACTTACGATTACAAAGAAAAAAGAGCGAGAGGTGTCCTGAATCGTCAAGCATTTTTTCCTTGGGTCGATGAAAGCCATAGCCAGTTGATCTGTTATAAAGTGATCGATCCAACATTCATGTTAGATAAGGGAATCGATGCTTATAGTTATTATATTAATGAATACTTGAATGTTGAAGCCCCCGATGAAATGTACCAAGCCTATTTGACCTCATTGCGCATTTACTTGCCGACCAAGTTTTTAGCTGATTTTCCCATCGAGGAGATCCGCGATCGATTATCAGAGATCCAATTCAAACGAATACGCAAGAGAAGAGGACGTTTAAGCTTTGATGCAGTTCAAGGAAAAAAACGTCTTCGGGTCGTCTTGTTAGATCAAGCGGAATTGTCTGGGAATCTATTGATGCAGAAAAATTAGCTGATTTCAATAATTTGCAAGAAAAGCCGGATCATACTGAGATGATCGGAAAAGTGAAATGGTAAAGTAGTTTAAAATCTAAAATATCAGAAGGCATCCATAAAAATTGAAGTATGATTTTGTGGATGCTTTCTTACTTGTAATTGAAGTTACGTGTGTATTCAAGATTTTTATCGTTTTTGAATGTTTTTGAATGAATATTGTTGAATGTTAAATAAAAATATGCTAGAATCTATCGTGAGGTGATCGTGGAAATGCTTACAGAAGAACGTAAACAGAAAATCCTACAACTATTGGAACAACATAAAATTGTCAAATCCCAAGAGTTAGTAGTCTTGTTAGATGCTTCTGAATCAACGATTAGACGGGATCTCCAAGAGTTAGAAGATGAAGGTTTATTGCAACGTATCCATGGAGGAGCAAAAAAAGAGGATCTTTTAGGTTTTGAACAAAACATGAGTGAAAAAACGCTCAAAAACGTTCATGAAAAGCAAATGATTGCACGATTAGCAGCAGAACTGGTGAACAATGAGGAAGTCATTTATCTTGATGCAGGATCAACCACGTTAGAGATGATTCCTTTTTTAAAAGATAAACAGATCACTGTTGTGACCAATTCAGTGAAACATGCTGCCGCGCTAGTTGATCTACAAATCTCAACGATCGTCCTAGGGGGCCAAGTGAAACTCTCAACGAATGCAGTGTTAGGAGCTAATACACTTAGCCAATTACAGGCTTACCATTTTAATAAAGCATTTATGGGAATGAATGGCGTTCATCTTGAACGTGGGTTTACTACCCCAGATCCAGAAGAAGCAGCGGTCAAACGCTTAGCCATTACAAATGCCCAAGATAGTTATGTTTTACTTGACCATACGAAGTTCAATAAGCAAACCTTTGTTTCTGTTGCACCACTGCAAGATGCCACGATCATAACCGAGCGTTGTCCACTAGAATTTCTTGACGACTACAGTGAACGGACGACAATTAAGGAGGCAAATCAATGATTTATACAGTAACGCTTAATCCATCCATCGATTTTATCGTACGAGTAGATGGATTAAAACTCGGTGATTTAAATCGAATGACCGAAGATTTCAAAGTCCCTGGAGGAAAAGGGATCAATGTTTCCCGTATTTTGAAGCGCATCGATTCTGATTCGACCGCTTTAGGATTTCTTGGTGGTTTCACTGGGAATTTTATTTCTGACTGGTTGAAAGAAGAACAAATCGCAACAGCTTTTACACAAGTGGAAGAAGATACTCGGATCAACATCAAATTAAAGTCTGATTCTGAAACAGAGATCAATGGACAAGGACCAACAATCTCGGATCAAGCCATTGAACGTTTGAAAGCAGAATTAGCAACTGTTGGAGCAGACGATATCGTGGTATTATCAGGAAGCGCACCTGCGAGTTTACGTGCTGGATTCTATCAAGAATTGATTGAGATCATCCGTGAAAAAGGTGCTGAGTTTGTGATCGATACTACCGGCGATGATTTGAAAGAAGCATTAAAAAAAGAACCGTTGTTGATCAAACCAAACAATCACGAGTTAGCTGAATTGTATGATGTGACATTCCGTTCCGTTGAAGATATCATTCCTTACGGCAAGAAATTATTGGCAGAAGGAGTAAAAAATGTGTTGATTTCAATGGCTGGAGATGGTGCTTTATTGTTCACAAAAGAAGGAACCTACCGTTCCAATGTATTAGTTCGACCATTGAAAAATTCAGTGGGTGCCGGAGACTCGATGATTGCTGGTTTTATCGGTTCATATAGCAAACATAGAGATGCGGTAGAAGCGTTCAAGTGGGGCGTGGCATGTGGAAGTGCAACTGCTTTTTCGGATGATTTAGCGGTTCGCCCATTCATTGATGAATTGTTACCAGAAGTAGAAATAA
The DNA here is from genome assembly GCF_045371165.1 of Enterococcus pernyi. Classification (NCBI taxonomy): domain Bacteria; kingdom Bacillati; phylum Bacillota; class Bacilli; order Lactobacillales; family Enterococcaceae; genus Enterococcus; species Enterococcus pernyi. Next base: position 47,957 of record NZ_JBIQDM010000008.1, on the reverse strand, counting down.
CAAAAATTGATTAATATCGTGGGGGATAAATCATGGAAATCAAAGACTTAATGATTAAAGATGCGATGATCATGGATCTACAGGCAACTGATAAAAAAGGCGCCATCGATGAAATGGTCCAAAAAATGTATGATGCAGGTCGTATCTCAGATATCGAAACTTATAAACAAGGGATCTTAGCTCGTGAAGCTCAAACATCCACTGGGCTAGGCGATGGCATTGCAATGCCACATGCGAAGAATGCTGCTGTCAAAGAAGCAACAGTTTTGTTTGCGAAAAGCAATAAAGGCGTAGATTATGAAGCACTAGATGGTCAACCAACTTTCTTATTCTTTATGATCGCCGCACCAGAAGGAGCAAACGACACACATTTGCAAGCATTAGCTGCCCTATCACGTTTATTGATCGATGCAGATTTTGTTGGAAAATTAAAAGAAGCAGGAACACCGGAAGAAGTCCAAGAATTGTTCCAAACAGCTGAACAACAAAAAGAAGCAGAAGCGGTAGCAGAACAAGAAGAAGCAGCACAAACAGCGGCTTCATCTAATAAAAAATTCGTTGTTGCAGTTACTGCATGTCCGACAGGGATCGCCCATACTTACATGGCTGAAGATGCGCTGAAGAAAAAAGCCAAAGAGATGGGTGTTGAGATCAAAGTTGAAACAAACGGTTCAGAAGGAATCAAAAACCGTTTGACTGCTGAAGATATTGCTCGTGCAGATGGCGTCATCATTGCGGCTGATAAAAAAGTCGAAATGAATCGTTTTGACGGAAAAGAATTAGTCAATCGTCCAGTAAGTGACGGTATTCGAAAAACTGAAGAATTGATCAACTTAGCTGTCAGTGGCTCAGCACCAGTTTTCCATGGTGATGGAAAAGAAAAATCTTCTGACGAAGGAAATGCAGATGGAACGATCGGCCAACGAATCTATAAAGATTTGATGAACGGTGTTTCTCACATGTTACCATTCGTTATCGGTGGTGGGATTGCCATTGCATTATCATTCATGGTCGACCAATTCATGGGTGTACCACAAGATCAATTAGCAAACCTTGGGAATTACAACCAAGCAGCAAGCTGGTTCAATCAAATTGGACAAGCTGCATTTGGCTTTATGTTACCAGTTTTAGCAGGATTCATTGCTTCAAGTATTGGTGACCGTCCTGGATTGATCGTTGGTTTTGCAGCGGGAGCATTAGCAAATACTGGCGGTGCTGGGTTCTTAGGTGCCTTGATCGGTGGTTTCTTAGCAGGTTATGTGATCGTCTTCTTACGTAAATTGTTTAAAAACTTGCCTAAGTCACTTGAAGGAATCAAAACGATTCTATTCTATCCTGTTTTTGGATTATTGATTACCGGTTTCTTGATGTTGATGGTCAATGTACCGATGAAAGCACTGAATGATGGTTTGAATAGTTTCTTATCTGGACTTAGCGGTTCAAATGCTGCATTATTAGGTGCGTTACTTGCTGGGATGATGGCTGCCGATCTAGGTGGACCAATCAATAAAGCAGCATATGTGTTCGGTACAGCAACATTAGCAACCACTGTCGCAACCGGTGGTAGTGTTGTGATGGCTTCCGTTATGGCAGGAGGAATGGTTCCACCATTAGCTATCTTCGTTGCAACACGTTTGTTTAAAAATAAATTCAGTAAAACAGACCAAGATGCTGGCTTGACAAACATTGTTATGGGGCTCTCCTTCGTAACCGAAGGATCGATTCCATTCGCCGCAGCTGATCCAATCAGAGCCATTCCAAGTTTCATTATTGGTTCTGCATTGACAGGTGGTTTAGTGGGAGCATTTGGTATCAAATTGTTAGCACCACATGGCGGGATCTTCGTTGTCTTCTTACTAAGTCATCCGATTATGTATCTTGTATTCATTGCAATTGGTGCAATTGTTTCTGGAGTAATTTATGGTGCTTTAAGAAAATCACCAGATGCTGTTAAAGTAGCCTAATCTTTATTAAAAATATAAAACAGACTAAGAATAGTGGGTAAGGTATTCGACGGAATATCTTGTCCACTATTTTCTTGTAATCAAGTATAGTGAGAGTGAAAGGAAGCTCGAACATGATCTCATGGACTTGAAGTCCTTGTAAGGGAAAGTCGAATCGGAATGAATCTGTGAAGATTTTTCAATCAAATAGTGAAGGAGGTTGGGACGGAAGGGTTTAGCCTTATTTCCGAAGAGGGGACTTTTGTTCCCGCCGTTTATTCGGTTATAGGCGTGGGGGAGAACTAATGTCCGACTTCTCTTTTTTTTACTTGTGTTAGTAGATAATCAAATCTGATTCTCTAAGATGTAATTGGTCTGGTATTCTCAATAGGTTGAAAAATTATTTCTAGTGACTGAAGAATAGTATCGCAAAAACGTTAAGTGGCCCTTTATGTTGTCTCAAATTCTGGCTTTTTGCTGAAGCGATTTAACCATGCGTCAGACTATTCTTGAATCAATGACTAATGTGATGTTGAAGACGTTTTACAAGAAGATTCCCTTTATCGAATAGGGGGTTAATGCTATAATTAGAAGGATTGATAATAGAAAGGATGTTGTGAATGTCATCCAAAGAAAACTTATTAAAGGGAATGAACCCTCGTCAAAAAGAAGCGGTTCTACATACAGATGGCCCGCTTTTATTAATGGCTGGTGCCGGTAGTGGAAAAACACGTGTTTTGACTCATCGAATCGCTTATTTGATTGAAGAAAAAGAAGTGAATCCATGGAATATTTTGGCAATCACCTTTACCAATAAAGCGGCGAAAGAAATGAAAGAACGGGTCAATGCCATTTTAGAAACAGGTGGCGAAGATGTCTGGGTCTCTACCTTTCACTCGATGTGTGTCCGTATTTTAAGACGAGATGTGGATTATATCGGCTATAATCGAAACTTTACGATCATTGATTCTTCGGAACAATTATCATTGATGAAACGAATTTTGAAAGAGTTGAATATCGATCCTAAAAAATACGATCCAAGAAGCTTGTTAGGATCAATCTCGCAAGCAAAAAATAGTTTGTTGTCACCAGAGGCTTTTGCCAAAATGCAAGGCAGTTATTATGAAGAAATTGCCGCAAAATGTTATGCAGCATACCAGAAGGAACTCCTATACAACCAATGTATGGATTTTGATGATCTGATCATGAATACGATCCGTTTATTTGACGAGCATCCAGATTCATTGACGTATTATCAAAATAAATTCCATTACATCCATGTAGATGAATATCAAGATACGAACCACGCACAATATACGTTAGTCAATCTATTAGCTGGACGGTTCAGAAATCTTTGTGTAGTTGGGGATGCAGATCAAAGTATTTACGGCTGGCGTGGAGCAGATATGCAAAACATCTTGGATTTTGAAAAAGATTATCCAGATGCCGCGGTGATCTTGTTAGAACAAAATTATCGCTCAACGAAAACGATCTTGAATGCAGCGAATCAAGTCATCGAAAACAACCGCAATCGTAAACCCAAAAATCTTTGGACAGAAAACCAAGACGGTAACAAAATCACGTACTATCGAGCAGACAATGAGCGTGACGAAACACGTTTTATTGTAGAAAGAATGCAAGAAGAGATCCAGACGAATCGTCGCAATTATGGAGACTTTGCTATTCTTTACCGAACAAATGCCCAATCACGTGTCATGGAAGAAACCTTACTGAAAGCCAATATTCCGTACAAAATGGTTGGAGGTCACAAATTCTATGATCGAAAAGAAATCAAAGATGTTTTGGCGTATCTTAATGTGATGGCAAATCCTCAAGATTCATTGAGTTTTGAGCGGATCGTCAACTCACCAAAACGTGGGATTGGACCAGGATCGGTGGAAAAACTTCGTAGCTTTGCCACGATGCACGAATGGCCCTTGCTAGAGGCTGCAAGAAATGTTGAGTTAGCGAACATCGGCGGAAAAGCAGGAACACAGTTAGGCTCTTTTGGCGAGATGATGCATCAATTGACTGAAATGATCCCTTATTTGACCGTTACAGAGTTAACCAAAGAAGTCTTAGAACGTAGTGGCTATTTGGATGATCTAAAAATCCAAAATACATTAGAATCCCAAGCACGTATCGAAAACTTAGAAGAGTTTTTGACGGTGACTCAAGAATTTGATAAACAATTTGAAAAAGAAGGGCTAGAGAATGCTGATTCGCCAGAGGACAAGCTGGTCGTCTTTTTAAATGACCTTGCACTTGTATCAGATATCGATAGCTTAGAAGAAGAAACGAAGCAAGTGACATTGATGACCTTACATGCTGCGAAGGGTCTAGAGTTTCCAGTCGTCTTTTTGATCGGTCTAGAAGAAGGTGTCTTTCCACTTTCTCGTGCCTTGATGGAGGAAAGTGAACTGGAAGAGGAACGCCGTTTGGCCTATGTAGGGATCACCAGGGCAGAAGAAGCATTGTTTATGACCAATGCGTTTTCACGGACTTTATATGGTCGTACGCAATACAATCGACCTTCACGATTTTTAGAAGAAATCGATCAAGAATTATTAGATATCCACGGGATGCGACCAACTTCCAATGCCTCTCAGCCGTCGCCTCTTCGTGCGAATAACGCGACACCTAAGTACCAACAGCCAACAAAAGCAGGTGTATCAGCAAAAGTCGCTACAGGTGGCGAAACAGGTGGTTGGAAGCCAGGAGATAAAGTCAAACATAAAAAATGGGGACCTGGTACAGTGGTTAGAGTTAGTGGTGATGCAAAAGACCTTGAGCTTGATATTGCATTTCCAAGTCAAGGAGTCAAACGTGTATTAGCCGCTTTTGCACCAATCGAAAAAGTTTAGTTCAATAGGGGGAGAAAAAGATGGAACACGAAATGACGATCGATGAAGCGACAAAAAAAGCAGAAGAACTCAGAGTGCAGTTAGATCGTTGGTCTCGTGAGTATTATGTGTTGGACCAGCCAACGGTTGAAGATTATATCTATGACAAAACCTATGCCGAATTAGTGGCGATCGAAGAACAATATCCAGATCTGATCACCGCAGATTCACCGACCCAACGAGTAGGTGGAAAGATTCTTTCCTCATTTGAAAAAGTCACACATGACATTCCATTATATAGTTTGAACGATGTCTTCAATAAAGAAGAACTCTTAGCATTTGATCAACGTGTCCAAAAAGCAATCGGCCGTCCAGTCGCTTATTGTTGTGAACTGAAAATCGATGGACTATCGGTATCTTTACGATATGAGAATGGTGAGTTTGTACGGGGAGCAACTCGGGGAGATGGTTCGGTCGGCGAAAATATCACAGAAAACTTAAAAACGGTGCGTTCTGTTCCAATCAAATTAAAAGAACCGATGAGTATCGAAGTACGTGGTGAATGTTTTATGCCGAAACGTTCATTCGTTAAATTGAACCAAAAAAATGAAGAAGAAGGCAAACCAGTCTTTGCCAATCCTCGTAATGCAGCAGCAGGTTCATTGCGCCAGTTAGATTCCAAGATCACAGCGAAAAGGAATCTTGATACGTTCTTATATACCGTAGCAGATTTTGGACCGATGCAAGCGACGACGCAATACGAAGCGTTAGAAGAATTAGACAAAATCGGTTTCCATACGAACCATGAAAAACGTCTTTGTCATTCAATCGACGAAGTTTGGGCGTTCATTGAAGAATACCATGAAAAACGTAAAGATCTCCCTTACGAGATTGACGGGATCGTTATTAAAGTCAATGATTTTTCATTGCAAGACCAATTAGGTTTTACGGTCAAAGCTCCACGGTGGGCGACGGCCTATAAGTTTCCGCCAGAAGAAGTAGAGACGGTCATCGAAGAAATCGAATGGACGGTCGGCAGAACGGGTGTAGTGACACCGACAGCAATCATGACACCGGTTCGTGTGGCTGGTACGACAGTCAGCCGTGCTAGTCTGCATAATGGCGATTATATCCAAATGAAAGATATCCGCTTGAATGATACTGTCCAAATCTACAAGGCAGGGGATATCATCCCTGAAGTCGCACAAGTCATTTTAGATAAACGTCCAAAAGACAGCGAGCCTTATAAAATGCCCGAACATTGCCCTGTCTGTCACAGTGAGTTGGTTCATTTAGATGAAGAAGTTGCCTTGCGTTGCATCAATCCAAAGTGTCCCGCACAAATGAAAGAAGGACTGAACCATTTCGTTTCCCGAAATGCGATGAACATCGATGGCTTAGGACCAAGAGTCTTGGAACAGATGTATGACAAGAAGTTAGTCGCTGATGTTGCTGATCTCTATAAACTAACAGAAGAAGAATTATTGATGTTAGATAAAATCAAAGAAAAATCAGCGAATAATATTTTAACAGCAATCGACAATAGCAAAGAGAACTCGGTAGAACGTTTGATCTTTGGTTTAGGTATCCGTCACGTTGGCGCAAAAGCAGCGAAAATCTTAGCGGAGCATTTTGGCGATTTAGAAACGTTGAGTCGCAGCGATTTTGAATCGATCATCCAATTAGATACGATCGGGGATATCATTGCAGATAGTGTAGTGACTTATTTTGACAACGAAGAAGTCCACGAGTTGATGGAAGAACTTAAACAAGCAGGTGTCAACCTTGAATACAAAGGCATTCGTTCGACACAGCTGAAAGAAGTAGAATCGCCGTTCAAAAACAAGACGATCGTGTTGACAGGCAAATTAACTCGATTCACAAGAGAAGAAGCCAAAGAAACGATTGAAAACCTTGGTGGAAAAGTCACTGGCAGCGTCTCTAAAAAAACGGATATCGTTGTCGCTGGCGAAGATGCAGGTAGTAAATTAACGAAAGCCCAAGAGTTAGGGGTCGAGGTTTGGACGGAAGATCAGATGGCTGAAGCGTTAGCGGAGAGTCATCCTGCTGAGGAAGCAGAATAATTTTTCAGATAAATTTCAAGAAAGAATTTCAGAATGCGAATTTCTTATGTTAAAATAAGAAGCAAAGTTTTCATTTAGGAAAGAAGGGGTACTATGGCGATTAGTGAAGAACAAGTAAAACATGTAGCGAAGTTAGCCAAATTGAAATTTGCCGACGAAGAGCGCGCAGGTTTTACTGACCAATTAGGAAAAATCATTGACATGGTAGAAATGCTGGAAGAAGTAGACACAGAAGGCGTACCATTTACATCAAACGTCGTTGAGACTGTCAACGTCATGCGACAAGACCGTGCACAACTAGGTTGGAGCAGAGATGAATTATTAAAAAATGTACCAGAAAAAGAAGATGGTTTCATCAAAGTACCAGCAATCATCGATAATGGGGAGGCTGGCGCATAATGACAGAATTATACAATCGTTCATTAGAAGAACTACACGACTTATTAGTGTCAAAAGAAATCACTGCACAAGACTTAGTGAGAGCTACATTTGATCGCATCAAGGAAACAGAACCCGCGATCGATGCATTCATCACATTGAATGAAGAGAAAGCTTTAGCCCAAGCCAAAGCTTTGGACGAAAAAGGTATCGACGAAAACAATGTTCTTTCAGGTATCCCGATCGGTATCAAAGACAATATCGTGACGAAAGATCTTTTAACGACAGCAGCTTCAAAGATCCTTTATAATTTTGAACCGATCTACGATGCGACAGTCATGGAAAAAGTATACGAAGCAGACATGATCCCTGTTGGTAAATTGAACATGGATGAATTTGCAATGGGCGGAAGTACCGAAACTTCTTACTTCAAAAAAACAAAGAACGCTTGGGATCAAACAAAAGTTCCTGGCGGATCATCTGGTGGTTCAGCAGCTGCAGTTGCCGCAGGACAAGTGCCAGTTTCTCTAGGTAGTGACACTGGTGGAAGTATCCGCCAACCAGCCGCTTTCAATGGAATCGTAGGAATGAAACCAACTTATGGTCGTGTTTCCCGTTTCGGTTTGATTGCATTTGCTTCATCTTTAGACCAAATCGGTCCAATGACTCGGACAGTCAAAGATAACGCATTAGCATTGACCGCAATCAGTGGCTACGACGAAAAAGACGGTACTTCATCTGGTGTATCTGTCCCTAACTTTGCAGAAGGTTTGTCTGGTGATATTAAAGGAATGAAGATTGCTTTACCTAAAGAATACTTAGGTGAAGGTGTCGATGAAGGCGTGAAAGAAGCAATTCTTAAAGCAGCTGAAACATTCCGTTCATTAGGTGCAACAGTAGAAGAAGTTAGCTTACCTCATTCAAAATATGGCGTGGCTGTCTACTATATCATTGCTTCATCTGAAGCTAGTTCGAACTTGCAACGTTTTGACGGTATTCGTTATGGATATCGTTCAGAAGATGTCAAGAACTTGGATGACGTTTATGTCAATTCACGTTCTGAAGGTTTCGGAGAAGAAGTAAAACGCCGGATCATGTTAGGAACGTTCTCATTGAGTGCAGGTTACTATGACGCGCATTTCAAAAAAGCAGGACAAGTCCGTACATTGATCAAGCGTGACTTTGAAAAAGTTTTCGCGGATTATGATTTGATCATCGGCCCTTCTTCACCAACAGTTGCGTTCGGTCTTGGTGAAAATATCAACGACCCAATCACGATGTATATGAGTGATATCTTGACGATCCCAGTGAACTTGGCAGGACTACCAGGTATGTCAGTACCTGCAGGCTTATCGGAAGGGTTACCAGTTGGCTTACAGATCATCGGTAATTATTTCGAAGAGAAAACCATGTATCAAGCAGCTTATGCGTTTGAGCAAGCGACAGAGTTCCATCGTCAACAACCAGCTATTTTAGGAGGGAAAGCCGAATGAATTTTGAAACAGTCATTGGACTTGAAGTCCATGTGGAATTAAAAACCAACTCAAAAATTTTCTCTCCAGCTCCTGCGCATTTTGGTGCTGAACCAAACAGCAACACCAATGTGATCGACTGGGGATACCCTGGAGTTTTACCAGTAATGAATAAAGCAGCGCTGGAATTTGGGATGCGTGCAGCGTTAGCATTGAATTGCGAAATTTCGAAAGATACTCATTTTGACCGCAAAAACTATTTCTATCCAGACAATCCCAAAGCTTACCAAATCTCACAATTCGATCAACCAATCGGTCATGATGGCTGGATCGAGATCGAAGTAGAAGGTAAAAAGAAAAAAATCCGCATTGAACGTGTACATTTAGAAGAAGATGCAGGAAAAAACATGCACGGCATCGGTGGATACTCTTATGTCGATCTAAACAGACAAGGAACACCATTGATCGAGATCGTTTCAGAAGCAGACATGCGTTCACCAGAAGAAGCCTATGCTTATTTAGAAGCTTTACGTTCTGTGATCCAATTTACTGAAGTCAGTGACGTGAAATTAGAAGAAGGTTCAATGCGTTGTGATGCGAACATTTCTTTACGCCCTTATGGACAAGAAGAATTTGGGACAAAAGCAGAATTGAAAAACTTGAACTCCCTTTCTTTTGTCAAAAAAGGTTTAGCATTTGAAGAAAAACGCCAAGCAAAAGTATTATTATCTGGTGGAGAGATCCAACAAGAAACTCGTCGCTTTGATGAAACGACGAATAAGACGATCTTGATGCGTGTCAAAGAAGGGTCAAGTGACTATCGTTATTTCCCAGAACCTGATATTCCAAGATTCGTGATCGATGACGAATGGATCCAACGAGTGAAAGCAAGCTTACCAGAAATGCCAGCTTCTCGTCGTGTACGCTACATCAGCGAATTAGGCTTACCAGAGTATGATGCGAAAGTATTGACGCTATCAAAAGAAATGTCTGATTTCTTTGAAGCAACATTGGAAAACGGAGCAGATGCCAAACAAGCTTCCAACTGGTTGATGGGTGAAGTATCAGCATACTTAAACAGTGAGAAATTGGAATTAGCTGAAACGAAACTAACACCTGAAAACTTAGCGGGTATGATTCTTTTGATCGCAGATGGCACGATCAGCTCTAAAATTGCGAAAAAAGTCTTTCGTGAGTTGATCATGAATGGCGGAGATGCACAAAGTGTTGTTGAAGCAAACGGTTGGGTCCAATTATCTGACCCAGCGAAGTTATTACCGATCATCAATGAAATCTTAGATAATAATCAACAATCTGTTGATGATTTCAAAAACGGAAAAGACCGTGCAGTAGGTTTCTTAGTTGGACAAATCATGAAAGCTACTAAAGGACAAGCAAACCCAGGTGTGGTCAACAAATTGCTAAATGAAGAATTAGCGAAACGATAGAGGGATGCTATGAAAAAAGCGCGTGTGATCTATAATCCGGTCTCAGGTAAAGAATTGTTAAAACGTAATCTTGCCGACATCCTCCAAGCTTTGGAGGAGTCGGGCTATGAAGCAAGTGCTTATGCAACGACTCCGGAAGAGGACTCGGCAAAAAATGAAGCACGACGAGTCGCTGAGTTAGGTTTTGATCTTGTCGTTGCTGCTGGTGGCGATGGGACGATCAATGAAGTCGTTAATGGTATCGCCTCATTGGAAGTTAGACCTAAAATGGCGATCATTCCAGCGGGAACGACCAATGACTATGCTCGCGCCTTGAAGATTCCTAGAGATAATATCAAGGCAGCAGCAGAAGTCATCAAAAAGAATCAAACAGTCAAAATGGATATCGGTCAATCCGATAATAGCTATTTCATCAATATTGCAGCTGGTGGCTACTTGACAGAATTGACCTACGAAGTTCCTTCCGAATTGAAAAGTATTTTTGGCTATCTTGCATATTTGGCAAAAGGAGCAGAAATGTTACCACGTGTCAAACCGATCAAGATGCACTTGAAGTATGACGAAGGCGAATATAATGGCAATGCTTCGATGTTCTTTTTAGGGTTGACGAATTCCGTTGGTGGCTTTGAACAAATTGCGCCTGATGCAAAGCTAGATGATGGAAAATTCTCTTTGATCATCGTCAAAACGGCGAATATTTTTGAGATCCTACACATTGCTGCCTTAATGCTCAATGGAGGGAAGCATGTCGATGATCCAAGAGTCATCTATACGAAAACAAGTTCTCTTTATGTTGAAACCGAAGATAATGCGAATCGCCCTGTCATGATCAATTTAGATGGCGAATACGGTGGGAATGCTCCGATGCATTTTCAAAATCTTCATCAGCATATCGAGTTTTATGCAAATACAGATCAAATTCCAGATGAGGCAATCACTGGTTTTGAGGAAGAAGAGCTAGAAGAAGTTAGCAAAGAATTCGTCAAAGAAGTAGAACGTTTGGCGGATGAAGATATCGATGGCGATGGCAAAATTGCTGACAAGGATCAGAACTGAGCAGGATTGGACGACTATTAGAAGGAAGAAGCAAAGATCATAGGATTACTTGTTTTTTCCAATAGACTGAAGAAAAAAGGGCTGGGAATGAATGGATCTCCCAGCTCTTTCCTTTGTTGAACGGACAAAATTAGAAACCATTCAAAAGAATAGGAGTAATGAAATGACACAAACAATTAAGAAAAATGAACGGTATACTGTTGATATCATCGATTTAAGTTACGAAGGATTAGGTGTTGCGAAAATTGATGGCTATCCATTATTTATTGAAAATGCTTTGCCAGGTGAACAAGTGGAGATCCTTGTCGTAAAAGCAGGCAATAAATTTGGCTACGGTAAGGTCGAAAACTGGTTGACGACGTCACCAGACCGTCAAGAAATCACTAGTAATGTTCTATTGCGTACAGGAATCGCTCCTTTAGCCCATTTAAGTTATGAGCAACAATTAGTATTCAAACAAAAACAAGTCGAACATGTTTTAGCTAAAATCGCTAAAATGCCTGAAGTCACAGTACAACCAACGATCGCTATGGAAGAACCTACAGGCTATCGGAATAAAGCACAGATTCCTGTTCGTCGCGTCGAAGGCGAATTAGTGACTGGTTTTTACAAGAAAAATAGTCATGACTTAGTGGAAATAGAAGATTTCTTCATCCAAGACCCACAAATCGATCAAGCCATCATCAAGGTAAGAGACATCTTGCAACGTTTTCAAGTACGTGGCTACAATGAAGAAAAAAATGAAGGACAAATTCGTCATATCATTGTTCGTAGAGGTCATTACACGCATCAAATGATGGTGGTTTTAGTCACTCGAAAAGAAAAATTCTTCAAATCGAAAGAAATCGCTGAAGCTATCCATGAAGCTTTACCGGAAGTAGTGTCAGTGATCCAAAATATCAACGAAGAAAAAACGAATGTCATTTTAGGAGAAAAAGAAAAAGTTCTTTTTGGTCAATCGTATATCGAAGATCAGTTACTTGGTAAGACCTATCGTATTTCTTCTAAATCCTTTTATCAGGTCAATACATTACAAACCGAAGCATTGTATCAAAAAGCGATCGAATTTGCTGAATTGAAAAAAGAGGATGTCGTGATTGATGCATATTCAGGAATTGGAACGATTGGTTTATCCATAGCGGATCAAGTAGCAAATGTTTATGGCATGGAAATCGTACCAGCAGCGATTGAAGATGCGCAGTTCAACGCGTTGACAAACAAAATCGAAAATGCGCATTATGAAGTTGGAAAAGCGGAAACAGTCATGAAAAAATGGCAAGAAAAAGGAATCAAACCAACTGTTTTAGTTGTCGATCCTCCAAGAAAAGGCTTAGACGCACGCTTTATTGATTCAGCGATCGAGATGGCTCCTGAGCGAATCGTTTATATCTCATGCAATCCTGCAACTTTTGCTAGAGATGTGAAGTTGTTTGCAGAAGACGGTTATCAGTTAGAAAAAGTCCAACCAGTTGATTTATTCCCACAAACGCACCATGTAGAATGTGTCGGATTATTACGCAAAGGGTAAGTGATTTAAATAGATGAGCGCAAGGCATTATATCCTATACACTCATTTTAGAAGACGTTTCTGTCAAAAGAAACGTCTTTTTTTATACAATTGTTTGAGTGAAATAAGCGATTTGAAAGTAAAGAGAGTTATTTTAAGACTGACATAAATCTTTTAATGCTTTATAAATATAGTGTATAATAAATAGAGAGTATATCGTTCAGTTATAAAAAAATTTCGAGTAAACGTTCTTTCTCATCAGAGGACAGATAAAAAAATAAAAATCCAATGTGTAAAAGGAGTCCTTACATGATAAAAATAAAAATGGTGGCCAAGCAAATGGTAGAACTTTCAGCAAGTCGAGCACTTATATCATTCAGCTTTTCCAAAATCTGAACAAGTGCCTATGGGAACATTGCTGAAGCGTTCAAAGAGAGAGGGTATCGATTTTATTGCTTATTACGATGAAGAAAAGTTTATCGGTCTAGCGTATCTCATTACATTTGAAAACTTGACGTACCTCTGGTATTTAGCGGTAGTTCAAGACTTACGCAGTCAAGGCTACGGGGCGCAAGTATTATCACATATCAAAGAGAACTATCCAGATAATTGCATTGTATTAAATTTAGAGGCAGAAAATCCAGCTGCTAGCAACAATGAGCAAAGAAAAATCCGTAAAGCATTTTATCTTAGGAATGGCTATCGACCAGACCATCACATTGTGAAGATGGGGGGAGAGAAACTAGAGATCCTTTTTACTAATGGAGTGTTTGAAATTGAAAACTATCAAAAGATTTTTAAACGTTTTTGGGGTCCAATCTTGAATATACTGGCAGGGCCAAAGATTGTGAAAAATAACTAAAGTTTGTCGAATGATGACTCATATCTATATAGGGTCAAAGTAACTTTAGATCATTTTCCTAAAAATTACCATAATTTATGCTCTGATAAAAAGCGCTAGAAATACAGGATAAATCGATTATAGGGAAACTTATCAAATATCAACATGATTGGATGTGGCTTGGGACTGGATGATGAAGACGCTTCTGATATCACGAGCGAGTTCTTTTCCGTCGTGGAGTCTTCTCAATGAACATACATGATTAAAATTCGACATGTGGGGCGGTAGTTCCCATATGACTTCTCTTAGTCATACTGACAGGGATTCCTATCGGCGTCATATTTTATCGTGCTTTAGTCTATGATGGATCACTGGATGTAGGAAAAACGATCATCAGTACGTTGTTATTAAGCATTGCAGTCGTGATCTGTTCGACTGTGCTTGCGTTACTATTAGCTTTTTTGACGGTCAGGACAAAGATCACAGAGAAAAAAAGGCTAGATATCGTTTTGCTGATACCGTTTATGAAACCTCTATATATTGCAACCATTGACTGGATCTTATTTACCTAACGTCGTGAGCTATTTCAATAGCTGCTTACTTTTATAAGAGATTTATCAGAAAACTTTTTGGGGTCTTGTATTAACGATGAGTTTTCATCTTTTTTCTTTTATTTTGACGATCTTAAAAAATGCGTTACTGAACCTCGGTGCTGCTCTAGATGAAAGTGCAGTGATTTTTGGTGGTGGCATTTTTATCGTTTGCGCCGAGTGAATTTCCCGTTGATCACTGGAAATTCTACCATTGGTGCTTTTCTTGCGTTTGTCAAAGCAGTTTAAGCGTATCGCACACCGCAACGATTGGCCAAAGCATTGGTTTTTCTAGTTGTTACGGCGATTCCTCATCATGCCACGATTGCACCAATCAACTTCCAGGCAGCAACAAGTTAGTGCTCTTCATCTGCTTTTTGTATTAGGTTTTTATAATGAGAAAAGTTACGTGATCTTATCCTGTGATGAACACACAAAAACCGTGCGCTTTTATGATAAAATCATAAAGAAATCAATAAGTTTGAAGTTTCCAAGTAAAAATGTGTTACAATAACGAAGTGTGTATCACAGTAGTAAAAAAGTGAATAGAGTAAAAGAGGGAAACAGATGAATTCAAAAGAAAAAATGCTTGAAATAATCAAAAAGAAACAAGGTGGCGGTCGAGTAGAAAAGATGGCTACTCCAAAAAATGATCGTAGCAATATGAGAAAAGGACCTAAAATCTATAATAAATAGTAAACGCCTGACGAGTATCGGCTAAATTATTTGTTAATAAAAACTGACATCAGTGATTAATCACTGGTGTTTTTTTGTCTTAAAATAAAGAAGTAGGTCTTTAAAAACATAAAAGTTCATACAAATATAAAGGATTAATGGTTAAAAAAGTAGAGAGAACTGATTACTTGAAAAAAATACGTTATCTATTTTAATTTTTTTAAATTACATTAATTGAGAGGAGGCATTAGCGGAATATGGGAAACGATGGGGAGTGGAACAGCAGTATTCTCCCGCTCGATTTCACAATAAATATCCCAAAAACAAAACATTCAAAGAAAGTATCATCGGCAGAGAAAACCGAAAAATATTGGTTAATAGAGGCTTTCACTCTGAATTTATCTTGAATCCTGAAGGGGACTTTGTGAGTAGCTGGAATGTATTAAAAATGGAAAATGGTCGAGTAGATAGTAACCCGGCACACTATTCATTTCATTTCGACTTGCGAAAAGAATTACTTGATGGAGAATCGTTTAATTATGCCAGCAAAAATGATCGATTGCATAAACTTTTAGATAGTTCCCCCCTCAAAAAAACTTGATCATCAGGTTCGTCAACAAGCAAAAAAAGGTTGGATCAGCGCGAGTATCACAGAATACTTCCATCGGCATCCTAATATTTCGCCGATGATTCTTGGATTGTTACTCTTTTTGGCGTTTCATTTTTTTGTTCTTTTTTGTCATAGACAAAGAAAAAGAACAATGAACAAAAAAGTCAGATGAAAGGAGAGAACCTTCTATGCAGACGAGAACATATAAACAGATCGATGTCTTTGTTTTAGTGCTTGTGGTGACCATTTTAAGTGTTTATCTTATACGTAACCACAAGGAAGATTTATTTCAAGTGTTTCGCTGTCTTAAACTATTTTGAAAGACTCTCACACTTCGTTTTACCTTCTTTGGTTGGCATCCATAGTCTAGTAGCTTCATTTGTGAATAGCCGCAAGTCTTAGACTTAGGGGGGGATTTTAGACGTTTCTCCCTAAGTCTACAGCAAAAGTCGAGTGGTTCCTGGATACTATGCTATGAATGACTTGAAGCCCGTTCAATCAAGTGTAGTTTCAAATCTTTCCACTCCTCATGGGTCGGTATTTGGGCAATTTGAATCACTTCACAGGTCATTTTCTCCGTAAGATCATAGTTGCTGACGATGAGACAAGCTTCTAACTCGTCGATCTTTGTTTGTTTAATCGGTTGATCAAAAAGAAAAAGAGGGTGATACGTTTCAGGTAGCCACTTTTGGATCATAGCCATTAAAAAATTATCATAGCCAGCATCTCCATGAAAAGTAAAGACGATTGTTTGCTTTTTCCTTCTTTGGATTTGCTGATAGGAGGATTGGATCATACTTAAGGATAGTGCAACGTCTTTTATGCAGGTCATTGGTAGGATCTCTTGCCATTTGAGTTGCTGCAATCGGTCTTGCCAGGAGTGATAGAGTAATTCAAAGGATGGATCGACTAAATGATCAATTGCCAATGGGTGATTCTCAAAACCATCAGTGATTTTATTAAGCAAGCGTAAATTAGCTAAGTAAGCACTCATTTGCTCAATACCTTCCTTTGTTGTACCGTCAATCAGCGCTTCGTCGAGTAAAAATTGCTTGATCCATTTTTTGGCTGGTGCTTCTTCTTGGTAATGGGTCGCTTTATGCGATCTTGTCTCTTGATAGTTCGATGAGCTATAGGAAATACAGTGTAAAGCAATCAAATAAGCCCAAACTAGTTCATTTACAGACAGCTGTTGAATCCCAAGAATCTCTCTCAGAAAAGGAGTGATTTTTTTTGAGAACCTTTTGAAGCTTTTTCTAGACTGGATCATACTCAATGTTTCTGAGGGGATTTCACCTTGTTTACGACGCAACCATCTTTCTTTTAAGATGGACAACCATAACGTTGCACGAAAATTACTAATATGTAAATGAGACTGAAATACTTGCTCTAGTTCAGCGAACATGACTTTGTATGTTTCCTGAGAGAATAGATAGGAATGATCTGTTATGATCGTTCGTCGAAAACTCGTATAAAAGTTAAAAAAGAAAAAACGAATCTCGTTTTCTTTTCCAACAAGATCACCATTTTTGGGAGAGAGTTGGATTCGGTAGTTTTTTAGTTCATGGTTCATGTGTTGAATGATTTTGCGTAAAGCCGAACTAGACAAATGATACTCCAAGCGCATGGCTTCGAAGGATTGTTGATTTCCCTTAAGGCTACGGTCAATGATTTTATAAGTAATCGTTTCTCTAACAAGAGATAAAAGATAGGTATCCAGTGTTTCCCCATCGGGTATTTTTAAGCGGTAACCGATCATTTTGATTGATTGCAAATGAATCGATGGTGGTAATTTGGCACGCAATGCTTGGATATCTGAACGTAGAGTTGGAGGTGTACAGCCTATTTCTTGAACTAGTTCTGTGATCGAAGTGATGTCATTTCGTTTTCTCAAATAAGTAAGAATATTGATTTGGCGATGTAATTGTTTATTTTCATGTAGTTTGAAAAAAGGTTCCATTAATTGCTCCTTTCGTTTGGGTGACTCTTATTCGATTGTTTTATTTTATCTTTCTTATTATGGAAATACAAATCGATTCTCAAATATTTTTTTCAAAAAAAAAAAATAAAAAATTTTCTTTCACAGATTACGTTAGAATTTAGTTGTATGTTTTTTTATCTTTCTATAATTTGAGGAGTTGAATAAGGAATGGACCACAGAAAAATAGTAAAAATGACAGCTTCAATGTTATTACTTATGAACGCATCCCAACAGAGTATCACGACATTTGCTGATCATTTAGACAGTGGACAACAGATGTAACCACCGTGACAGAGCAATCGACTACGGATTCGACTGTTGCTTCAACTGTTGGAGAAGAAGTCACTAAAGCTGCGAGTGAACCAGTGATCCCAGATCCAGATGCTCGCACAGTTTGTGAGATACAGGAGGTAGATGATCAAGTTGATTCTGGCATATTCGGTACCAGCCAATGGCGAATCGACCAAGAAGGTATATTGTACATAGATGCAGGGACATTAGGAGAAACAACGTCGGCGGCTCGTGCACCTTGGTTTCCTCACCGTTCACTCATCAAAAAAATTGTTCTTACTGGACCCGTGGTAGCAAATGCTGAATCATTAGGATTGTTTTTTGATTTGAATCAGCTAACGACGATCGAGAATTTATCCAGTTTAGATACAAGTCAAGTCACGAATATGGATTATTTCTTTGCATGGTGCCAGCAGCTGACCTCATTGGATCTTACAGCTTTTGATACCCAAAATGTTCGTTCGATGAACTATATGTTCAATGGGGTGTCTTCTGTTAGCACGCTCGATCTAAGCAACTTCAATACAGCGAATGTCACTGAAATGAGTCATATATTTTATGGGATGAGCGGATTGACTTCATTAGATTTATCCAGTTTTAACACGATGAACGTGTCGAACATGAGCTACATGTTTTATGATTGCTCTGCCTTGACGACATTGGATGTAACTGGTTTTCAAACAGCCAACGTGACGAATTTTAGTCATATGTTCCGCGGTTGTTCCGGATTGGCTCAACTGGATCTTTCTAGTTTTGTAACGAGTCAAGCAACAGAAATGTCCTTCATGTTCCATGGCTGTTCGGGATTACAAGCGTTAGATGTGACACATTTTGATACGAGCAACGTTATGTACATGCATTATATGTTCCATGGCTGTTTCGGTTTGACAGAACTTGATGTTAGCCACTTTGATACGACAAACGTGACTTCCATGTACTATATGTTTTTCGGTTGTTCCGGTCTGACAGCGTTAGATGTTACGAACTTTTCAACAACTAACGTGACAACAATGAGTTTTATGTTTGCAGAATGTCTCAATTTAGAAGCAATCGATGTCAGTGGTTTTGATACGGAGAATCTTCGATTTATGCGAGGAATGTTTAGAAACTGCAAAAAGATCACTGAATTGGATCTATCTCATTTTAAAACTGGCAAGGTGCAATTGCAGCAAGAGATGTTTGCTGGTACAACCTCTTTATCCAAAATTTCTTTAGGTATCCAGTTCTATTCTTTAACTGATACCAATATTCCTGAGTTGCTCGCTACAGAAGAGCATACGGGGTATTGGCAAAATGTGGGATCTGGTACAGAAGATGTCCCACTTGGTGAATATGTATTAAGCTCCTCTTCACTGATGACAACTTATCAAAATAGTATGGCGGATACTTATGTGTGGCAACCAATTGCTAGTGAGTCGATCCGGGCAATGGATTCAACGATCTATGTTGGTGATAGTTGGGAACCGATCGACAATTTTGTCTTAGCGACCGATCCAAATGGAGAATCAATTCCTTTTGATGAAAGTATGGTCACTGGTACAGTGGATACGACGACAGCAGGAGTCTATCCAGTGACTTATACCAATGGATCTGCAAGTCAACAGATCAATGTGACTGTCGAAGAAAGTCAAGAAACCCTTAAAGTCACAGATTCGACGATCATTGTAGGGGATGCTTGGACACCAAGTGATAATTTTGTTTCCGCTACTGATAAAACGGGAGAAGCTGTTGCCTTTGATGAAAATATGGTCAGCGGCGAAGTCGATACGACACAAGTAGGTGAGTACAAGATCACCTATACTTTTGGGAGACTCAGTCGTGAAATCACAGTGACCGTCATTGCTAGTCAAGAAGCGATCAAGGCGATCGATTCAAGAATCCACACAGGGGATGTTTGGCATCCAAGCGATAATTTTATCTCAGCGACCAATAGAGCAGGTGACACTTTGCCATTTGATGAAAGTATGGTGTCAGGCACCGTTGATACCGGACGAACAGGAAACTTCATCATTACTTATACGAATGGAGAAGCCTCTCAAAAAATCACAGTGACCGTGGTTGAAAATAGAGAAACGATCCAAGCAAAAAATGGCAGCATTTATGTCGGTGATAAGTGGGCGCCAAGTGATCAATTTGTATCTGCTACAAACAAAGATGGGGAAATGATCGTTTTTGATGAAAGCATGGTTAGTGGTACGGTAGATACAACTAAAGCTGGCGATTATCCGTTGACTTATACCAACGGTCGAGCAACAGAAGAAGTTGTGGTGGTTGTAAAAGAAAACGGAGAAACGATTGTAACAAAGGATCTTCAATTATATATCGGTGATACGTGGGACCCAAGCGATGGCTTTGTCTCCGCAACAAATCGCGAAGGGTTCACTCTCGCATTTGACCAGAATATGGTGTCAGGCGATGTTGATACCAACAAAGAAGGAACCTATACGATCACTTACACGAATGGTTCAGTTTCAGAAACAAGTCAAGTGACAGTGAGTAAACGAGGGACTGCCGGAGGAAATGCCAACACAGGCGGAGGGAATACTCAGCAAAAGAAAACAGCCAACACCTCTGCAACCTCAAAAAAACAAGTCCAAGGAAATGCAGCAAAAAATTTACCAAAAACTGGTGAGATCCGATCTAGTGCAACCGTTCTTGGTTTTGCTCTTGTTGGAGGAGCAATCGGAACCTATATCTACAAGAAAAAGAAAAATCGTAAAGATTGATTCTTTAAAATCAAAAAGCCAACTTAGTTTCGGAGTGATCCTAGACTAAGTTGGTTTTTTATCGCTCAACTATTTTGAAATTGGCTATTGTATAAGCTTGCATAAAGTGTTGGTTGTTGCAATAGCTCTGTATGCGTTCCTGTTTCAATGATGTCTCCGTTTTGCATCACTACGATCATATCCGCATGTTCAATCGTTGACAGACGATGGGCAATCACAAAGCTGGTCCGGTTTTTAGTTAAAGCATCCATCGCTTCTTGGATTAAGGCTTCCGTACGTGTATCGACACTTGACGTTGCTTCATCTAAAATGACGACTGCAGGATTAGCTAAAATGACTCGTGCAATCGTTAAGAGCTGTTGTTGCCCTTGAGATATCGACCCATTTTCGCTTGAGATAATGGTGTCATAACCTTGTGGCAGCGTACGGATAAAATGATCACATTGAGCAATTTTAGCTGCTTGCATGATTTCATCTCTGGTTGCTTCTTTTTTGCCGTAAGCAATATTTTCTGCAACAGTACCTTCGAATAACCAAGTATTTTGTAGTACCATGCCAAATAGATTCCGCAATTCATGGCGCGGCAAATCGGTGATGTCATGACCGTCGAATAAAATCTGACCGTCATTAATTTCATAAAAACGCATCAAAAGATTGACAAGAGTTGTTTTTCCAGCACCAGTTGGCCCAACGATGGCAACCGTTTGTTGTGGCTTGACCGAGAAGTTGACATCTTTCATCAATGGTTTTTCTGATGTATAACCAAAACGAACATGTTTGAATTCAATTGCTCCTTGTGGTGCAATGATGGGATTTTCTACTGCATGATCAATTGCTTCTTCTGGTTCATCCATGATCTCAAAGATTCGTTCGATGGATGCCATGGCTGATTGTACAGAATTGATGACATATGAAGCAGTGGAGATTGGTTCTGATATTTGATTGATATACTGCAAATACGCTTGTAAGAAACCAATGGTGATCCCACCAGATAAAACGGCTATTGCCCCAATGACCGCACTTGCGATAAATGCTAATTGATTGATCAAACGGATGGCTGGATAAATCGCAAAATTCATGAACTGCGCTTTTTTGAAAGCTTGCGATTGTTTTTCATTTGCTTTCTTGACTTCATCAATCGCTAATGCTTGTTGGTTGAAGGTTTTGATCACCAAATTCCCAGTTAGATATTCTTCTGCTTTATTATTCAAATCTCCCAGTTCTTCTTGGTTATGATCAGAAATTTGTTTATTCTTGTTTGCGAATTTTGTTGTAACAGTTGTGCTGATCATAATCAAAATAAGAACAAGTAAAGTCAATTTGATATCGATGTAAAACAACATGATACCAGCTAATAGGATCGTTACAAGAGAGGTGAAAAGTTGATTGATCCCTGTGAGCAATACTTGTGATAGCTGATTTAAACCTGTAGTTGTTCGACTGATGATATCACCAACTTGATGACGGTCATAGAAAGCCATTGGAAGAGCTTTGAATTTTTTTGTAACTTCTTTACGGACACGTAAGGTCACTCGTTCACTTAATGAAGCCATCGCTCGTTCTTGAATAAAGGAAGTGATACTACTTAGTAAGGAGAAGAGTATCAACAGGATCACTGGTAAAAGCAATGTTTCTTTTACATCTGTTACTGTCATATGGTTAAGTCCAACCTCTTTGATCCGCCCGAGTAGTTGATCGATCCCGATACCCATGATTAGTGGCATAGCAACGACTAATGTATTACCGACCAAGCTGCAAAGTAATGAACCATAGAAGATTTTATGTTCAGGCTGGATCATTCGCCAGAAACGTTTCAAGCTTTGTTTTTTTATCGTTGTTTTAGTCATTTCCATCGACTCCCTCCTTTAACATACCTTGTGATTTCGCAAATTCTTGATACGAACGATTATTTTTCAACAATTCTTCATGAGTGCCTTGTCCAACGATCCGTCCTTCATCTAAAACGATAATATTATCAGCATTTATGATGGTACTTAGACGTTGTGCAATGATAATCAGTGTTTTATCTGCCATTTCACGTTGCAACGCCCCACGTAACTTAGCATCGGTTCGATAGTCCAATGCAGAGAAACTATCGTCAAAGACATAGATTTCAGCAGATTTGACTAACGCTCTAGCAATACACATCCTTTGCTTTTGGCCGCCAGAATAATTATCTCCGCCTTGAGCCACAAAGCTGTCCAATTGATCCGGTAGGTTTTCTAATACTTCATCCAATTGTGCGATGCGAATTGCTTTGGTTAGTTCTTCATCTGTCGCATGTTCGTTCCCCATCAATAGATTACTGCGAATCGTTCCACTAAATAAAAATGCTTTTTGGGGAACATAACTAATATAGCTTCGAAGCGTTTCTTGGTTCATTTCTGTGATCGGGGTGCCTGCGAATTTGATTTGTCCATTTGAAACATCGTTTAGACGTAACAGTAATTTTGCAATCGTGCTTTTTCCTGAACCTGTTCCACCAACAATGGCTGTCGTTTTTCCTTTTGGTACAATAAAATCAATGTCTTCCAATACAGGATCGGCGTTTTCGTTGTAGCGAAACGTCACATGTTCGAAGGATAAGAAAGTATCATCGACTGAATCGAAGGATAAAGTTTCTGGTTGGTCGGGGTCTTTGATTTCGATTTCAGCTTGTAATACTTCTTCGATTCGTTTAAGACAAGAGATTGATTTTGGTACGATAACAAAAACCATTGCGGCAATCATTAAATAGGCAAGTGTCAACATCGAATATTCCACAATGGCAGTTACTATACCGATTTGTAAGCTACCATTAGCCACCAAGCCTCCACCAAACCACAAAATGGATGCATAAACGATACCCATGAGTAAAAAGGCGATCGGTGTGACCCAAGCAAAGATTCGATTGACTCGGATCATCTGTTGCGCGTAATTTTCAAAGGTTTCATTTGTTCTTTTTTCTTCATAGTCTTGATTGTTGAAGGCACGGATCATATTGACACCTGTAAAGAATTCACGCAACGTTGTCGTGACACGATCCATCTTCGGTTGAATACTCAAAGATAAAGGGGTTCCTTTTTTCATCAAATAATACGTGATCAGCGCATAGATGAAGATCGAGCCTAACGTAATCAATGTCAACTTGACGGAATGCTCCAACATCATCAGAATCGTAAATAATGAAATAATTGGTGCAGGGATGATCATCTGACAGAACATGACGATCATTTGTTGGACGTTATCTACGTCATTGGTCATCCTGGTCAATAGTGAACCGGTATTAAATTGATCGACATCTTTCATCGACAATTGTTGGAATTTATTGAAAAAACTTGCTCGTGTCTGATAGCCAAATCGTGCGGCTAACAAAGCAGAACAGTAGCTTGAGGCAACTGCAGCAAAAGAGCCTAATAGAGCAACAAGTAACATTTGAATTCCAATCTGTTGGATTTGTTTCACTTCGCCACTTGCAATCCCTGTGTCTATGAGATCAGCTACTAACTTTGGCACACCAAGGGTTCCTAGCAGTTGTAAACAGATAAATAAAAGAGTAAGTAAAGCAATTCCTTTATTGTTTTTTATAGATGTTTTTAATAATGTCATTGTGTTTCCTCCTTTTCCCGACAAATACGCATTCTACACCTTAAAGTTACTTGAAGGTCAAGAAGAAAAAGCATAAACTATCATTGAGGTGAAAGGTATGAAACGATTGTATTCGATTGGGGAAGTATCGGAGTTATTGGATATCCCTCGATCAACCATTCGGTATTGGGATGCAGAAGGGTTGATCCATGCAGCAAGAGAAGAGGAAAACGGGTATCGGTTGTTTGATATCGATGCTATTTTTCAAGTATATGACATCAATTTTTATCGAAAACTCGATATTCCCATGAAGCAAATGAAAAATCTATATAGTAAATCGTTAA
The DNA here is from genome assembly GCF_045371165.1 of Enterococcus pernyi. Classification (NCBI taxonomy): domain Bacteria; kingdom Bacillati; phylum Bacillota; class Bacilli; order Lactobacillales; family Enterococcaceae; genus Enterococcus; species Enterococcus pernyi. Next base: position 23,601 of record NZ_JBIQDM010000008.1, on the reverse strand, counting down.
ATGAGATGTACGACATTTTAGCTGAAACGGAACAGCGTTTGGATCATGAGAAAAAAATCTTAGAACAAAAACATAAAGAAGTATTATCAAGAAAAAAACAGTTGAAAGAAATGATCGATAGTGAACCAGATAAATTTCCTGAAGAAGAAATTCCCTTTCAAAAAATCGTCGTGGCAGCATCTGATGACCTCTTATATTCAAAGGAATATCTAAAAAATTATTCAAGTTTCGTGATTTATTTTCCAGAAAATAATCAGAATAGTATTTATGGGTTCTGTACGGACGAGCACACGAAAGAACTCCCAGGTTCACAGACGATCTGGCAGAATGATCCTGCGAAAAAGTACGTGCGATTTCTACTAAAAGTCGAAGTGAACAACACAAAAAATAATAATCTATCTGAAGTAAAAGACAGGTTGCAAAAGCAAGGCTATCGATTAGGACAAACGATTGGTCAATACTTGTTGACCCATACGACAAAGGAAAATATTTCCTTTGAATATTACCGAGCTTGGATCGAAGTGAATGAGGGAAAGTAGGATTAGTTGACATTCGGAAGTAAACATGGGATAGTAATTGACAATATCAAAGCGTAGAAGAGAAGAGTAACTAACGGTCAACGGTAAAAAGAGACTCCGGTGGGTGAAAAAGGAGACCAGAAACCTTAGTGAAGATGAACTTGGAGCTTGTTTTACTAGTAAATGAGTAAAACCGGACTGCGACCGTTAACTCGCCGGATATCTGATGGTATTGTTGAGGCATTATTTGTGAGGATAATGCAAATAAGGGTGGTAACACGACGCATTCGTCCCTTTTGTCAAGACTTGGCAAAAGGGATGAGTGTTTTTTTGTTTTCATCAGGTCTTTATCTACTACGCAATCTAAGGAGGAATTTTTTTATGACTACTCGTTCAACATCCCCATTTCGTTATGACATCGTTGGGAGCTTTTTGCGCCCAGAAAAGTTAAAAAAAGCACGAAAAGCATATAACGAATCGCTTATTTCTGCTACTGATTTGAAAGAGATAGAAGATGAAACCATTATCGAACTGATCAAAAAACAAGAAGCTGCTGGCTTACATGCGGTGACAGATGGTGAGTTTCGTCGGAGTTGGTGGCATTTGGACTTTTTCTTTGGTTTACAAGGTATCGAGTTTTTTGTACCTGAGCGTGGTTATCAGTTTCACGGAGAAGAGACACGTCCAGGAACGGTGATTGTAACAGAAAAAATCACAGGAGAGAGCCATCCTTTTGTGGACCATTTTCGGTTTACCCGTAACTATACGACCGAGGGCATCGAAGTAAAGCAAACCATTCCAGCTCCAGCTCAACTGTTAGTGGAGTTGTTACGTCCAGACATTTTGCCTCATGTTCGTGCCATCTATCCGACAAACGAAGAACTTTTTCAAGATATCGTAACAGCTTATCGGCAAGTGATCGCAGATTTATATGAAGCAGGCGCCAGAACGATCCAATTGGATGATTGTACGTGGGGCGTATTAGTAGCACCTTTACCAGAAGGATTTTTAGCAGAGAGTGATAAAGAGGAAAGCAAGATTCGCAAAGAGTTGGCGCAGACCTATTTACAAATCAATAATGCGGTTCTTGGAAATCAACCACAAGATTTGATTTTGAATACCCATGTCTGTCGAGGGAATTACCACTCCACCTGGGCAGCAGCTGGCGGGTATGATGCTGTAGCTGAGCCATTATTTACGGAAGAAAATGTTCATGCCTATTATTTAGAATATGATAACGATCGTTCAGGCGGTTTTGAACCACTTGCGAAAGTTAGTGAAGAAAAACTCGTAGTATTAGGACTGATAACCTCAAAATCCGGCGAACTTGAAGATCGTCAAACAATCATTGAGCGAATTTATGAAGCTACTCGTTACATCCCTTTAGATCGATTATGTTTAAGCCCACAATGCGGGTTCGCCTCCACCGAAGAAGGGAATATCTTGACAGAAGAAGCGCAATGGCAGAAAATTGCGTTGATCAAGAGTATTGCAGAAGAGGTCTGGAATTAAGTAAACGCCGATAAACCAAGTATTCAGAAAAACCGTTAAGAACAACCCAGTTGTTTTTAGTGTTTTTTTTTTTGCTGAAAAAAATCAATTATTGGAGCTGATATTCAACACTAAGCTAAAAAATCGAAAAATATGAGAAGCTATTTTCCGATTTCCTATCTTACTGCTCAGGTCAAAGCGCTCATTTCACGACCTTCGATAAACGGTGTTCGAAAGCCAACTCCTACGACATTAAGTCGAAAATTGAAAAAATATGAGAAGCTATTTTCCCAATTTCCGCCTTACTGCTCGGAGCTGACCGGCTTTCTCACGATCTCTGATAAACGGTGTTCAAGGCGCAACACTTCGGACATAACCCAAAAAAATAAAAAATGAAAGAGCCATTTTCTATTTTTTTATCTTATGCCTCAGTGCTGAACGCGCCTTTCACGACCTCTTTGGCACAAAGCTTTCTCTTACCACTAATCGGGTGGGGTAGGTCAAAATAATGGGTTCGTCGCGGATTTGGTCGATTCTTTCGACGGCTAAGCGTACGGCGGCTTTACCGATGGAATTGGCATTGATTTGGACGGTGGTCAAGCCAGGAGTTAGTTTACTGGCTGCTTCAATGTTGTCGAAGCTGGCGATCATGATGTCTTTACCGATGGCCAAATGGTGTTTTTTCATTGTGCGATAGACGCCGATTGCCATTGGATCGCTTCCTACAAGGAGTGCGGTTGGTAGTGGATCAGAGCTTTGGATCAGCTCTTCAGCTAATCGTTCACCGTCTTCTTCGGTCCAATTTCCCAGATAGTGCGTACTGTAATCTTGTAACTGGTGATCGGACATGAAATGCAAATAGGCACGGATGCGTTTTTCATCTGGATTGATCGTCTTGCCTCCTCGTTCATCCATATCGACTTGGTAGCCACCGATATAGGCGATCCGTTGATGCCCACTCTCTAGAAACAACTCTAAAACAGCTTTGGTCATTCGCTCCAAATCTCCATAAACCATATCGACTTCTTGTTGGATATCAGGATTATCAACAACGATCAAATGCTGATTTTGTGTCAATAGATCAGTGATCGACTGCTTCGTCACTGTTCCAACTACGATGATCGCTCCTAGTTGATCTAAGTCTTTCCATTCCTTGGGATTGTCAGAGAGATTGTAGATGCGATTCATGCCAATATGCAGGCGGTTTGCTTCTTCTTCTAATCCCATGCGTAATTCTTTGTAATAGACATCTTGTGCTTCACTTGCCTTACTGATCGTCGAGATCACACCGATCGATGGCATTCGTTTTTTGATATATTTTCGTTTATTGATATCATAGTTCAATTTTTCTGCAACTTCAAAAATCCGTTTCTTTGTTTCTGGTGCGACATGGATTGTCTTATCTTGATTCAATATGCGTGAAACAGTTGCAGGAGAGACATTCGCTTTTCGAGCGACATCACGAATCCCTACCATAAAATCACTCCTTTAAGAAATATAAAAAAAAGTTATTGACAAATATGTTTAGTAAACAGTATACAGGAGTTAGTTAAAAAGTAAACGGTTTCTAAAAATTTGTGAGGTGAAGAAATGAAAAGACAATCGTTGATTGCATTCGATTCGGATACAAATGTTTTTCATTTGTCGAATCCATTGATTTCTTATGTGATGAAAATTGAAGAATCTGGTGTGTTGACCCATGTTCATTTTGGTAAAAAAGTGAGTAACTATACTAATAACAAAAAATACCCAAGAAGAGATCGTGGTTTTTCAGGAAATGTTCCTTTGCATGATGAGCGGGCATTTTCAAAAGATACGCTGCCACAAGAATTTTCGGGACACGGAAGTATGGATTATCGCATTCCAGCCACGATCATCACACGTGAGAATGGCTCTAGCTTGCTTGATTTAAGATATGAAACGTATCAGATCATCCAAGGTAAACCAAAGCTTACAGGATTACCACAAACCTATGTATTGGATGAACAAGAGGCACAAACGTTATGTGTTACATTGAAAGATCGCGATTTACCAATTTATGTAGATCTATTTTATACGATCTATGAAAAACGAGGAGCCATCGTTCGATCTGCTAAGTATCGTAATCAAACGGAACAAATGATCTGGTTAGATAAAGCAGCTTCTTTTCAATTAGATATGACGAATTCGGGCAGATTTACTGAAGTGATCGCCTTACCTGGAGCCCACGCTAGAGAGCGTTTGATTTCAAGACAACGGATCACTGAGGGGGTGAAATCATTTGAAAGTCGACGAGGAAGCAGCAGTCACCAAATGAACAATTTTATCGCTTTGACACATACCCATACAACGGAAGTTCTTGGAGAAGCCATCGGTCTACAGTTTATCTATTCTGGCAATCATGCGTTCGAGATCGAAAAAGATCAAATCGATCAACTAAGAATCGTTGGTGGCATCAATGCGTATCAGTTCCAATGGCAACTTTCAACCGATGAAGCGTTTCAAACGCCAGAAATGATCCTTTCTTATTCAGACGAAGGATTAAATGGCATGAGCCACATACATCATGAGCTGTTGCGAGAACGTGTGGCACGTGGGAAGTATCAGTACGAACCACGTCCAATCTTGGTCAATAATTGGGAAGCGACTTATTTTGACTTTACTAGCAAAAAAATCGAAGCACTGATCGATGAAGCAGCAGCGTTAGGTATGGAAATGTTCGTCTTAGATGACGGCTGGTTTGGGAAAAGAGATGCAGATACTTCTTCTTTAGGAGACTGGTTTGAATATGAAGGGAAATTGGCGAATGGATTGAAGGGAATTGCAGAGTATGCTCATGAAAGAGGCCTCAAATTTGGGCTATGGGTGGAGCCTGAAATGATTTCGATCGATTCTGAATTGTATCGTCAGGCGTCTGATTATTTGATGCAAGAACCAGCACGCACGCCTGCAGCATCTCGGTCGCAATTTGTTTTGGATTTTACACGAAAAGAAGTGCGAGATTCGATCAGTCAGCAATTACGAAAGATTTTGGATAAGGTACCGATCGATTATGTGAAATGGGATATGAATCGCTCCTTATCAGATGTTTACTCTGCTTACGTGGAGAATCAAGGAGAGGTCTATCACCGGTATGTTTTAGGATTATATAACCTTTTAGAAGAGTTGATCACAGCTTACCCAGATATCTTATGGGAAGGATGCTCAGGTGGGGGTGGCCGTTTTGACGCAGGAATTCTTTACTATATGCCACAATCCTGGACAAGTGACAATACCGATGCAATGGAACGGATCGATATCCAATATGGCACGAGTCTCGGCTATCCCATCTCATCCATGGGTGCCCATGTCTCTGCATCGCCTAACCATCAAAGTGGACGTGTGACAGATTTAAAGACACGCGGGGATGTAGCGATGAGCGGGGTATTTGGTTATGAACTAGATTTGACCGCATTAGACGAACAAGAAAAGAAAATCATCAAAGAACAGATCAGCACGTATAAAGAAATTCGTCAAACAATCCAACAAGGAAAATTTGACCGCTTAGAAAATCCCTTTGAACAAAACATTGCGGCGTGGCAATTTGTTTCTCCAAATAAAAAGGAGATCGTGGTCTTTATGGCACGACGATTAACTTCTGGACAACCGCCTTTTCATGAGATCCGCTTGGTTGGTTTGGAGGAAGGGATGTATCGTGAACGTAAAAGTTCATTGATTTATTCAGGCTCGGAGTTAATGACGATGGGGTTTTATCTCCCTGATTTTCACGGAGATTTTCAAACAGAAATTTTTCACTTTGAGAAAATAGTTACAGGAGAGGAAGAAGAACATGCAAGCATCAATTGATTGGTTAGATGATCCACAAGTTTTTCGTGTGAATCAGCGAAAGGCACACAGTGATCATACGGTCTACGGTTCAAAAGAAGAAATAAGAAGTCAAAGTTCCCGACTACAGTCGCTAAATGGTGAATGGCGCTTTTATTTTTCTGAAAATGCAGAAAAGCGCCCCAAAGAGTTTTTTGAACAAGATTTTGATGATCGTTCATTCGACACGATCCATGTGCCTGGCCACATTGAACTAAGTGATTTTGATAAGATCCATTACATCAACACGATGTATCCTTGGGAAGGTCATGAGTTTCGTCGTCCCGCTTATACAACTGCTTCAGAAAAGGAAATGGCAGGGATGTTCTCTCAAGCTGAAGAAAATCCAGTAGGGTCCTATGTCACGACTTTCCAATTAGCAGAGGGATTGAAGGGAAAAGATGTCACGATTCGTTTTGAAGGTGTCGAACAAGCCATGTATGTGTGGTTGAATGGTCATTTCGTCGGTTATGCAGAAGATTCATTTACACCGTCCGAATTTGATTTGTCCCCTTATCTTGAAGAAGAGAATCGTTTGGCAGTCGAAGTCCACAAACGTAGCACAGCTGCCTTTTTAGAAGACCAAGATTTTTTCCGTTTCTTTGGGATTTTTCGAAATGTCGTCTTAGTTGCTCGTGGCAAGAATCATTTAGAAGACTTGTGGTTACGTCCTCAATTAGATGACACGTATCAAAAAGGAAAATTGGATGTGTCCTTATCTTTTGAAAATCTTACAGCTGAAAGCGACTTACAGGTACGGGTCCTTGATTTAGACAGACAAACGATCTATGAAGAAAAGCAAGCGATAGGCGAAACAGTGCAGCTCAGTATTGATTTAGGTGAAGTGGTATTATGGGATCATTTTGCGCCGAATCTCTATACGTTTGAAATTGAAACCAGGGACCGTGACGGAGTGACTGAATATGTCGAGTATCCATTCGGGTTTCGCAAGATCGAGTTAAAAGATAAAGTGATGTATCTGAATGGAAAACGCTTGATCATCAATGGAGTCAATCGTCATGAGTGGAGTGAAAAAACAGGACGTGCGATCACCTTAGATGACATGGAAAAGGATTTGGCAGTGATTAAAAATGCCAACATCAATGGCGTCCGGACCTCACATTATCCCAACCAGATTCCTTGGTATTTCCTCTGCGATCGAGCAGGTATCCACGTGATGGCAGAAACCAATCTAGAATCACATGGGTCATGGCAAAAAATGGGTGCTTTTGAGCCATCCTATAATGTACCAAGAGGCATTTCGCAATGGCGAGAAGTGGTGCTAGATCGAGCAAAAACCCATTTTGAAACGTTCAAGAACCATACAAGTATCTTGTTCTGGTCCTTAGGCAATGAGTCCTATGTAGGGGAGAATATTCGGTTGATGAATGAATACTTCAAGAAGGTTGATCCAGACCGTTTTGTTCACTATGAGGGGAATTATGTTGATCCCACATTTGAAGCTTCTGTTTCGGATATGAAAAGTAGTATGTACGCAACACCTGCGGCGGTCGCTGATTATCTAGAGAATCAGGCAGATAAACCATATATCTTGTGCGAGTACATGCACGATATGGGAAATTCTTTAGGTGGATTAGGTTCTTATATGGCATTATTAGATGAATACGAGATGTATCAAGGCGGATATATTTGGGATTTTAAAGATCAAGCACTTGAGGTACTTGATCCAGTGACCAATCGAAAAGTCATGCGTTACGGCGGGGATTTTGATGATCGTCCAAGTGATTATGAGTTTTCCGGAAACGGCATCGTTTTTGCAAATGGACAAGAAAAACCAGCATTACAGGAGGTAAGATACTATTATGGCAAATACAGATCCTAAATTGAGAATCATTTATGGCGACTGCACTTTAGGAATCAAAACAGAAGAAAAACATTATATTTTCTCTTACACCAGAGGTGGTTTGGAATCACTTAAAAAGAATGGAAAAGAATGGCTTTATCGTGAAACGCAACCGACTTTTTGGCGAGCATTGACAGATAATGATCGAGGAAATGGCTTTGGGTATCGCTCTAGTATGTGGCTTGGCGCAGGGTTGTATCTAAAAGTGGAAGCAATCCATGTTGCAATAAACGACCAAGCCATCGAACTGCCGATCGCACCAGTCAACAATCGTTATAGTAACCAAGAGTATGCAAATACAGTCGAGATCACTTTCACATTGGCAGTCAACACAACCCCACAAACGACCGTCGATATGACGTATCGTGTCAACGAACAAGGGGATCTACACGTGAACATGTACTATCATGGCAAGGAAGGATTACCCGAGCTGCCAGTATTAGGATTTCGCATGATCATGCCAACAAAAGCCACTCATTTCGATTATGAAGGCCTGTCAGGTGAAACTTATCCGGATCGTAAAGCTGGTGGCGCACCAGGGGTCTATCATGTGGAGGGCTTGCCAATCCCACCTTATTTAGTGCCACAAGATTGTGGCGTCCATATGGATACCAAGTGGTTAGAGATTACGCGCAAGACAACCTTGAATAATGCAGATAAAAGTCAGGAAGAGTTTTCCTTAAGATTTGAACAAAAGGATTCGCCATTTGCTTTTGCGGCATTACCATTCAAAGCAGAAGAATTAGAACAGGCGACACACATGGAGGAACTACCACCGGAACGGCGAACGGTTGTCACGATGTTGGCGAAAGTCCGAGGAGTCGGAGGTATTGATTCATGGGGAGCGGATGTAGAAGAAGCCTATCATATTAGTGGTGAAGAAGACCACGAATTTAGTTTTATCATTAAATAATGTAAATTGGAACATCAAAAATAGGACCCACGAAAGATCCGTAGAATGGATTTTTAGTGGGTTCTATGAGTTGCGGTTGATACTTAAAAGTCATGAAAGAAGTAGTTCGCCTGATTTTATGAAGGGATTGTTTCTGTCTCCACGTTCATTCAGTATTACTCTCTTTTTTTATGATCGGTAACGTAATCGTTACCGATGTACCCACACCAACTACTGAATCAATGTGTAAGCCATAATCTTCACCATAAAGTAATTGGATTCGTTCATGAACATTTTTGCTACCTATACCTGAAAAATAGTCTCTGTTTTTCGTTGGCTGTTCCGTATCAAAGCCATCACCTGTATCCATGACTTCAAACGTCAATTTATTCTCTCGGATCATCCCATACAAAGTGATGTAGCCATTTTTCTTCGTTTGGAACGCATGCAAATAAGCATTTTCGATGATCGGTTGGATAATCATATTGGGCATATATAAAGAATAAAGTTCCTCTGGTACCATGATTTTGGTTGAGATCGTATCACCGTAACGCAGTGTCAAGATCGCAATATAACTTCTCACACTGTTCAGTTCTTCTTCTACAGGGATAATTTCATTTTTATTGCCAATCGTACTGCGCAAAAGGTCGATAAAACTATCGATGCCTGCGACTGCTTTTTCATTTTCTTGTTGCCACACTAAAAATTTGAGGCTAGTTAACGTATTATATATAAAATGAGGCTGGATCTGTGCTTGCATCGCTTGTATCTCTAATGTCCGTTTTTTCTTTTCATTTTGTAAAGATTTCGTATGATTGTCACTGATCGTTGTTAGCAGCTGATTGATCGTAGTAGCGAGTGTTCGGATCTCATATGTTCCTTGGATCGGAACAGTAGCTGCTACTGGTTCTTTGATTTGGTTCAATGAATCTACTAATTGATAGATGGAGCGAGTGTTGCGATTTAAATAGATCGCCACTAAGATACCGCCTAAAATCAGCGTTCCAATATTATAAAGGATGATCGGAATAATGACATTCATTTGATCGGCGATCGAGTGGACATTGACCTCACTGACCAAAGCCGAGTTTTGTCGGTAAAGTGGTAAACGAGTGATCCGCTGATTGGCTTTGGTCAACGTCTCGTGTTCGACTAACTCATCAAATGAATCAAACGTCGTTCCGATCCGGTTCTGAACATTTGAAGCAAAGATTTTTTTCTCATCTGTCACAAAATCGATTTGCGTGGTTTCCGGATCGACCGATTGGCTGAATATTTTTGCCAACTCATCAGAAGTGATGGCTACGACAGCGTAACCATAAGTTTGGTTCAAAGTAGATCTAAGCTTTTTGATAAACAAGACACTTGGTGAATGTTTATCGCGTTTCGTCAGTCCGAACTGAGTAAAGACCATTTGTGTCGCTGTTGGATTCTCATTGACTTTCTGGATCAACTCTAATTGGAAAAAGTCATCAGCAGTGAGATCACTCACCATGTCATTACTAATGAACATCCGACCATTTTCCCCAAAAAGAAAAATATCATCTTTGATGTTTGGAAAGATCGGTGCCAATGAATCATTCATTTTTTGCACCGTACGTAGTTGATTGATTTTCTCCAAAGTCGTTTGTTGGCCTTCTTTGAAATACCCCTCTACAGCAGAGCTTTCAGCCAATAATGTCAAAGTGTTCTCTATATTGTCATTCAATGTTTCAAAATCATGTTGGATCTTTTGTAAGGTCATTCGATTGGATTGATCGAATTGTTGGATGTAGGCATCTCTTGAGCGTTGATAAATAAACAAAGAAATCGTCGCTGCTTGAGTGAATAAAGCAATAAAAAGAATGATCAAAAGTTTGGTCAAAAGCTCGTGTTCTCTTAGCTTTTTAATCATACGGTCAGTATTCCTTTACGATATTGTGAAGGAGTCAATCCAGTTTCTTCTTTGAATACTCGAGAAAAATAACCAAGTTCAGTAAATCCAGTTTGCTGACCAATATCACTTAACGAAAGATTCGATTCTTTCAACAATAGTTTTGCCTGGTTGATACGGACTTTTTTTAAGTACTTCGTAAAATTGATCCCATACTTTTCTGTAAAGATCGTTGATAAATAACTATAAGAAAAATGATATTTTTCGGATAGCGTTTGTAGACTGATGTCTTGATGATAATTCTCTTGGACATACTCATAGATCAACGTCAACACATCTGAGTTGTCTTTTCTGAATGTAGTGGTGACTTCACGTAATAACTTCGTCGTATTATTGACGATCAAAACCAGATCATCCCACCGTTCTGCTTGCGTGATCTGTGCTGGAATTGTGATTTTTAGTGTCATGATTTCTTCTCTTTTTTCATGTTCGTCCGCGATCGCATTGATCAAGGCATAGAGTCGATTGATGATCTCGTGTTTCAGATAGCTTGGTTGCAAACGTTGATCAAGCACCTTACTCATGTAATTGTCCAATTCTTCGATGGCAGACGTAAAATCTTTGTTCATGATCTTGGTCAAATAACTTTTTGTTTGTTGTTCATAAGAAGAGAGTAGGGGAGATAATAGCTTTTCACAAATAACGCAGTGATCTGTCAGATAAAAGTGCTGTCCGCTACTTTTTTGCTTTAATGTAAGGAATTCAGAATAAAAGTTTTCAAAATCCAGAACATCAGATAGAACATAGAGACAAGAATCTGTCTGGTGTTCTTGCTGAAATCGTTCAATCAGCTGATCGAATGCCTTCTTCGAAGCGACATTGATAAAATAACCAATATCATTTGCTGTCGTAGAAAAAGGGAAGACAGAGGCGAGCTGATTTGTATATTGTGGTGCTTCTGCAATCAATTGTTCACTTCGACGCAGTTTTTCCGATTGCTTTTCTTCACAATAGACTAAAAAAAAGTAGTCATGTGGGAATTGTTCGCGTGATATACCTAAATCAAGAGAAGTTCCGGACAAATAAGTGCTGAGTAGCTGACTCATTTTTTCGAGTTCTGTCAAACGTGGTTTCTTTACTTCTGTAGATTGTTCCACCAGACTCTTTAAAGAAGCTAAAAACTCACTAGGATTCAATTTTGGCTTAAGTAAATAATCTGAAACGCCTTCTTTGAATGAATCTTTGACCAATTGAAAGTCATCATAGCTAGATAAAACTAAGATTTTTGCTTCAGGTTGTTCCTTCTTGATCAATCGAGAAAGTTCGATACCATTTAAATCTGGCATCATCAAATCCGTTACGACGATATCAAGAGGCTGATGCTTAATAAATTCGAGCGCTTCTAGTGGTTTTGAAAAGGCCCCTTTGAGATGGAAGTCGTGCGCTGGCCAATCGATCAGGGTACTTAGACCAGAGAGAATGGTCTGTTCATCATCGATCAATACGATATTTTTCAATGTTTTTCCCCCTATTCCTTTGTTACGTAAGTTAAAAATACTGGGAAACGTTTACAAATGCAAGTCTAAAATTTCATTTACTAAATCAAAAGATGACAAAATTGTACTTTTTTCTTATTTTAGGATATTTTTCTTGAGAACGATCATCAACGAAGAAAACGTTTGCAAGTCTGTTATGATAAGCATGTAAGAAAAAAACAAACACTAAAAAGGGTGGGTATAAAAATGAAAATAAAACAAATTTTAGCTAGTGCTTTCGTCCTAACAGCAGCAGTTACACTTTTTGCCGGGTGTGGCAATTCTTCCAGTGATGCTTCGGGAAACGAAGATAAAGTAACGGTCTGGGCATGGGATGAAGCCTTTAATATCAAAGCCGTCAATGAAGCCAAAGAGTTTTACGAAAATGAGGATGTTGACGTAGAAGTAGTAACGATGTCTCAAGATGATATCGTACAAAAACTGAATACGGCATTAGCTAGCGGAAATACCGATGGTTTACCAAATGTTGTGTTGATCGAAGACTACCGTATCCAAGGGTATCTGACCTCTTACCCAGATGCGTTTGCTGATTTGACAGATATTGTGGATGAAAATAACTTTGCCGCATATAAATTTGCAGTCAACAAAGTTGACGATAAAATTTACGGTGTACCTTTTGACTCAGGTGTGACAGCCAATTTCTATCGGACAGATATCTTAGAAGAAGCTGGTTATTCAGAAGAAGATATGAAGAACTTAACATGGGATGATTATTTACAAGTTGCACGAGATGTCAAAGAAAAAACAGGAAAAAAAATCTCTGAAGTCAATCCTTCCGATTTAGGTCGTGTGCGCATGATCATGCAACAAGCCGGAGAATGGTATACCTCGGAAGATGGAGAAACAGTGACGATCGAAAATAATGAATCATTAAAATATGGGTTAGAACTCTTTGCTACCTTGCTTAAAGAAGATCTAGTCGAACAAACATCTGACTGGAATGCTGGGGTTACGGCGGTCCAATCAGGAGCTGTTGCTTCTACACCAACTGGTGCTTGGTATTCTTCAACCATTCAAGGGGCAGAAGATCAATCAGGTAAGTGGAAGATCGCACCGATTCCAGCTCTACCTGCTAACATGCAAAAAGCACAAGCTTCCAACTTGGGTGGTGCCGGCTGGTATGTGATCAAGGGCGTAGCTGGTGAAGAAAATGCGAAAGATTTCTTGGAAAAGACATTCGCAACGAATGAAGAATTGATGGGCAAATTAGCAGAAGAGATCGGTTTAGTATCGACTATGTTGAGCGCGAATGACCAAGAAGCTTATCAACAGCCGTCTGAGTTCTATAGTAATCAAAAAGTATTCGATGACTTTTCAAAATGGACAGCAGAAATCCCTGAAGTGAACTATGGTCATGAAACTTATGCCATTGAATCTGTTGTGGCGGAATCCTTGAGCCGAATCATCAATGGTGAATCAGCAGAAAAAGTTTTGGCAGATACGCAAAAACAAGTCGAAGCTCAATTAGCCAATTAAGTCATATTCAGCGTCAACAGTAAACCTATGATGAATGGAATAACAAAGAAATAAGTGGCGATCTCTTCAAACGGATCAACGAGAGTATTGTTCTTTCGTTTGAAGGTATCGTTTATAGAATAAGCAATTAATTGAAATGTCGATAGGGGACATTCGCACCGTTAGCTATCCCGTATAACTTTAGCAATGGTATTCGAAAAAATAAGAAGTTCCACTCGTTTGCTATTCTCTGTCCGATGGAACTAATCATTGAGGCAGTGGTAAAAAGCTTAGAAGAAAATAACTAGCAATTTTGTCTGACTTTCTGTGAGGCATGTATTTCTTCGACATATGTGTAATGAAAGTGGGGAATAATATGAAACAAAAGGATTTATTTAAAAATGGCAACGCGTTTTTAGTCCTTCCAGTGATCATGATCTCAATTTTAGTTTTTATACCAATGGGGTTAGCGCTGATCACCTCTTTTCAAAGTGGACCTCCGGTAAACATGACATTCAACGGATTAGGAAATTATCAACGAATGTTAGGAGATTCAACTTTCCGTAAAGCATTTTTCAATACCTTTTTATACTTATTAGTACAGGTTCCTGTCATGTTGTTTTTGGCATTGTTTATTTCCAATCTATTGAATGATAAAAAATTGAAGTTCAAAGGATTGTTCAGAACAGCGATCTTCTTGCCATGTATTACCTCAATGGTCAGCTATTCTTTGATCATGAAAAGTTTATTTTCCCAATCAGGTTTAATCAATAACCTTTTAGTTGGAATTGGCTTGATTGATAACCCGATCGGTTGGTTGACTCATCCATTCTGGGCAAAAGTATTGATCATTATTTCCATCACATGGCGTTGGACAGGGTATAATATGATTTTCTTTTTATCTGGTATGCAAAACATCGATCCAGAAATATACGAAGCTGCTGATATTGATGGCGCATCAAGGTGGCAACAGTTCATTAAAATCACGATACCTAACTTGAAACCAATCATTTTGTTTACGTCGATCACTTCAACAATCGGTACCTTGCAATTATTTGATGAGGTACAAAATATCACTGGTGGTGGGCCAGCAAATGCAACAACGACATTGTCACAATATATCTATAATTTGAGTTATAAATTCACTCCGAATTTTGGTTATGCCGCAGCTGTTTCTTTCGTTATCGTACTATTTATTGTCTTGTTATCAGTGATTCAAACTAAAATAGGGAGTGAGAGCAAATGAGAGAAATGACAAGTAGTCAACCCCGGTCAATTACAAAAAAGCAAGTGAGTATCGGACAGTTACTCTTAAGCATTTTTAAATATACCTCTTTAGTCATCGTTTCCTTTATTTCAATTTTCCCGTTTGTTTGGATGATTTTAGGGATGACAAATACAGCAGTCGATATTAGTTCAGGTAAACTGATGATCGGTGAAAATTTAGTGATCAATTTCCAAAATCTCTTTTCGAATGACTTGAATTTTTCACGCTCTCTACTTAATTCTGCAATGATCGCTGTGGTTACAACGATTTTTGCTTTATTGATCTCCTCCATGGCAGGTTATGGCTTTGAGATCTATAAGAGTAAAAGAAAAGAAGTCGTCTTTAATATTTTGTTATTATCGATGATGGTCCCTTTTGCGGCATTGATGATCCCGCTATATCGGATGTTTTCACAATTGAATGGTACGATATTAGGAATCAATAGTTTTCTAGTCGTCATCTTACCTTCAGTAAGTACCGCTTTTTTGATTTTCTTTTTCCGCCAAAACGCGAAATCCTTTCCTAAGGACCTAGTAGAGGCGGCTCGTTTAGACGGTCTTAAAGAATTAAGTATTTTCTTTCGTGTCTATTTACCAACAGCTAAAAATACGTATGCCGCAGCGGCGATCATCACGTTTATGAGTAGTTGGAACAATTACCTCTGGCCTTTAGTGGCATTACAATCTCCAGATAAACGAACAGTTCCATTAGTATTATCAGCCATGGGGGCATCCTATACACCAGACTATGGCATGATCATGAGTGGACTGGTGATTGCGACCTTACCAACTGCACTCGTGTTTTTCGTTTTACAAAAACAATTTGTTCAAGGGATGATTGGTTCTGTCAAATAGACAGAAATAAGCCTGAAATTTCATGTTCAGGCACTATCACTTGAATGATCAAAAATATGAAAAACGTCACCGTTAGATTTACAATATGCGGATAACTTTTGTTATAAAATAAACTTATTTAAAATAAGCGGTAAAAGCCAGAAATAGTTTATCTATTTCTGGCTTTTATTGCTTATAGCATGTATTTTAGCCTTTTTTTGCATAGATATAAAACAATATTCGTCGATTTTTTTTGATGCTCTAGTTAGTTTTTTTGCTGTTTTTTTTTACCGTTTTTACATAAAAATGGTATCGCTTACTGTTTTTCCTCGTAAACTTACTTTTAATCAGGTAAACTAGAAGTAAAGGAGGAGGATACATGAGAAAAAATTTTAAAGAAGTAATCATTGCGATCATGCCCATGACGATATTGATCGTTATCCTGACCTTTGTATTTGCACCATTAGATGTTGAAAGCATGGGAAGATTCATTTTAGGAGCAATCATGATGATGGTTGGTATGAGTCTCTTTTTGTTTGGTGCGGATTATTCGATGATGGAAGTTGGTGATTTAGTTGGTAAATATATGATCAAAAAGAAAAGTCTACCAATCGTTATTAGTTTGGGTTTTCTGATTGGAATCGTGATCACGATTGCCGAACCATCTGTACAAGTATTAGGTCAACAAGTATTTGATATTTCGGATGGAGAGATTGGTCGAGTCTTATTGATCGGTATAGTCAGTGTGGGAACTGGTGTATTTTTAGCTTTTGCCCTACTAAGAGTCGTATTTAAACTGTCGTATTATCGATTGATGGTGATCGGTTATCTTGCGGTACTCATCGCTTCCTTTTTCACAAGTAATGAATTTATGCCAATTGCTTTTGATGCAGGTGGAGTCACAACCGGCCCAGTGACTGTTCCGTTTATTCTAGCCTTGGCTGGTGGAATGACAAGCATGATCCGCCAAGGGAAAAATGAAAATGATAGCTTTGGAATGGTTGGTATTGCCTCACTTGGTCCTATCTTGGCTGTCATGATCTTGGGGGTGATCTTCCAATGAATTTTTTGGTCACTTTTTTTACAGGTATTGGACAAGTCGGATATGAAGTCATCCTTGCGGTGGCACCAATCGTGATCTTATTTGTACTGATGAACTTTCTTTCATTTAAATTAAGAAAAAAACGTTTTTTGGATATCATGAAAGGTTTTTTGATCACAACTATCGGATTAATTCTATTTTTACATGGTGTAAATGTTGCTTATGTACCAGTGGGACAACACCTGGGGAGTGCAATTGCTTCTTTAGCGAATAATCAGATCCTGATTCCTTTAGGGTTTGTTATGGGATTTTTAGTAGGTTTTGCAGAGCCAGCCATCCATGTGATGGTCAAACAAGTCGAAGAATTAAGTGAAGGTCGGATTCATGCAAAAGTAATGTTAGCAGTGATCTCGATTGGGATCGGTTTAGCAGTCGGTCTGTCCATGTGGCGCTTATTAGCTGGTTTTTCTCTTTATTATTTCTTGGTCCCTGGATATGGCTTAGCATTTGTCTTAGGTGCAAAAGTTGACAAGATTTTTCTATCGATGGCTTTTGATAACGGTGGCGTCGCCACAGGACCGATGTGTTCTACCTTTATTTTGTCTATGAGTGTGGCAATCGCCACACAGATCGATGGTCGAGATCCAATTATTGATGGTTTTGGTGTGGTGGCAATGATCGCATTGACACCGATACTATCGACATTAGTCTTAGGGTTCATATATAAACAAAAAGACAAAAAAGATCAGAAAAACAAAGAAAAATTACAACAAATGGAGGAACAACAATGAATGATTTAGTCGCACTAAATCTCGAGATGATCGTCACGATCGTGGATGGTGGTATTGGGGAAGATGTGATCGATTACTCAAAGAAGGCTGGCGCATCTGGGGGCACGATTTTACATGGACGTGGTTCTGGAGTCCATGACACAGGAAAATTCTTAGGGTTGGATATCTCACCGGAAAAGGATATCGTTCTGACATTAGTACCAGATACTTTGACAAATGAAGTGATGGATGCGATCGGAAAAGGTATCAAGATCGATGTTCCGGGCAATGGTATTTGTTTTAGTATTGATATCGATAAAGTGATTGGTATTACGAAAATCCATCAATATCGCGAAGTCGTTGACATGAAAGATTTATTAGAAGATAATTGAAACTCATCCAAATGCAAGTTGCTAAATTTGGAATAGAACTTACCTTGAAATATACTAAAATTTGATAATCTTATTTTGACAATAAGTCGAAAAAAACAAAATAGACCTTGTGCTATTTTAAGTTTTTTACGGCTTTTTCTTTTACCAAAAATCCTTGTCTATTTTGCTGGATCAGTATTTTTTTAGGTTATAACTTAAAATTATGAATAAAGAAAGTTTTGATTAGATAAACTTTAGATGATTTGGGATTGATGATTTCAGAGACAGGTAGAACCTATATCAAGAGTTTGTCCCAGAATTCCCGTCTTCTGTAATTAGTGGTGAAGCTAAATTAAGAGAGCTAATTACTTCAGCGATTAAAGGGGATTTCCCCGAAGATTCAAATCCGAATTATCGTGTATTTTCTGGTATCGATATCACTAAAGCGCTAGAATCACTCAAACCATTTCTAGAATAATTTACTGTAGAGTTTAAAAATGCGCAGGAAGATTTCCAGAAATTTATAGAGAAGGAACTATCAAAAGAAGAGACTCTTGCAACTACGCCTGCGGAAGCTTACTTAATCGAAAGGTTTAGACGAGGTGATGCAGAAAATCAAGAACAAATGTAAAAAAAATTATGAAGCGCTTGTTATCAGTTGAAAAAAAGTGCACAGCTTCTTCAACAAATAGAGGATTTTAATTTTAAAAAATATTTGGCTTGTTTCTACTGATTTATTGCATGATGGGGTGACAAAGAATCACTACTCACAAATTAAAGGATTCATGAGTGCACATGCGTTTGTCATGCGGTTTGCCCCTGAATGTCGAATTATTTTCATGCTTGATAGTTTTTCATGTGAATCCAGCTACTAGACCAAGGATTCAAGTGCAGCCAAGTCCCAAGGATACTCTTATGCACGAAGTGACCCATATTGTCGCATCATCGGACGATTTGATAAGTTATCTAAGGAGTCCGATAGGTTTCAGGGATAGTGGAGAAGATCTTCGAAAGAGATACGAAAAAATTTCTGAAGCTAATTCATGGCGAGGGGGTTAATTCTTTTGTGGAAAATGTAAGTGACATGTTAAAATTGCCGACTGTCACGAAACAAGCTGTCTTGAATGCTGTACTGACTGACAAAATGTTAAAAGCAAACCTTCAAATAACCGATGCTGAGATGCTAATGGCTTGTCTTCGTGATAATTGGATTAGGACGAAACTTTTTTGAGCGCGCACCAATGAAAAGAAGTCTAGCTGACCAACTAGGAAACGGCGACCTATTGTTTGTTCTTGCTGTGATGAAAGTAGTTAATGTGGAGAATTTAATATACGAGCATCCATTGGAAACTACCTTAGAAAACGCGGAAATAACGACAGCAATCAACGTCTCACAGCTTACACAGGCCCCTTCGGGAAATAGCATTTTTTCAACAATTAAAAATATAGGTAAAACAAATAGTAATGATACGAATACAAGGCTTATTAACGAGCAAAAAATCAGAAGGCGCGCCGAAATGAATCTATAAGTTGTCAGACACCTTTAGATTCAGATACTCGGTAACGGTTATCGAATCTCCCATAATATCAAATACATGAATAAAAAAACTAATAGAGCCATGAAAAAGTTTTTTATATGCGCATAAAATTCAAAGAATAAGATTTTATGAAATCTTCAGCATATTTGCACACAAACAGTTGAAAATATGCTATTTTGTAGTAGAAAAAAGGGGGAAAAGAATGAATTTTTTAGTTGTTTTAAAAGATACGATTCTCAAACGGTCGACATTCATCTATACGCAAATCGATGAACAAAAAACAGTCTTGCATTTTTCGCCGGAGTTTCATTTAGAAGGGTTGACGATTGGGGAAATTTATGAACAAGGTGGCATTCAAGCTGCGAAGCAATTTTTTGTTCAAGAACTTCAACTGCCATTGAATGACTATCTTGAAGTATCATTAAATGAGTGGGACAAAGCAATTTCAGAACTTTTCCCTCAAGGAATCAACGTAGAGTCAGGTACCACTGAAGTACATCTATCGGTGAAAGATCTACAACGTCAGATGCGTTACCAGATCGATGAAGAAGGCTCTCTTTCAATCTTTCAGCGGCAGCAAAAGATATTAAAAAGTTTTTTAAAACAAATCAGCCGAAAAAGAAATTTGTTTAAAACAACGCAGTTACTAAAAAAATATCCAGAATTATTACACACATCGATCCAGTTTCCACAATTGCTCTCATTGATCCGTCGTTTTGTACGCTTGAAGGAAATCCAATCTAAGAAGTTAACATTCCCTTTACAAGATACCTTTCGAGTAGTAAAACGTGAAGATGAAAAAAAACTGATCGTGATCGATTTTATGAGGAACCGTCATGTGTTACAACAAATGACGATGGAAAAGGCCAACTAAGGCTTTTTCTTTTTGAATAAAAGAGAAATGGAGAAAAAAATGGGACCTATTTGGATACAACGTATAATGAAAGCTCAACAAAAATATCAACAAGTCATGAAAGGGAGATATGCGCGTCTTGATCCATTGAATCGTTTATTTTTAGTTTTAGGATTATTTTTCTTTGTCGTTAGATATTGGTTGCCTCTCAGTTTAGGCTATCTACTCTTCTTCGTTTTTATCGCTTTGACCATCGCTCGATTTAGTTCAAAGAAAATCTATGTTCGTTCAAACGAAAATCAAGCGTATTTACAAAAAACAGTTGCGATCAAAAGCTGGTTTACGAAAATGAAAAATAAACTGAAACGTCAATCCGAACAACAAGCTAGCACTACCTACACGATTTTTTCATGTCCAACTTGTCAACTCAAGCAAAGGGCGCCGAGAGGCAAGGGTGAGATTCGAGTGACTTGTAAAAAGTGCGGCACGCAATTCACAACAAAGGTATAAGAAAAAATATTAGGCAAAGGTCTAGTGAAATGAGTAAAAAGGAGTAAAAGAATGATTAAAAATTACATTTGGGATTTTGATGGGACATTGTTCGATACGTATCCGGCGATGGTTGAAGGAGTATCTCAAGCATTACAAGATTTTGGTATCGAACGACCAAAAAAGGAAATATATCGCGTGATGAAGCAAGAATCGGTGAGAAAACTACGAGAAAGTTATCAATTAGAAGAAGCCTCCTTCAATCAATTGTTTCATCAATATGAAGAACAATATCAAGAACTCTCAGTACCGTTCAAAGAGACTGAAATGGTTTTACGTCGTTTAAAACAGAAGGGAGCAAAACATTATATTTTAACACATCGTGTAACGGCTTCTACTTGGAAACTTTTAAAAGTCTTTGAGCTAGCAGATTTGATCGAAGAAGTGATTGGTATCGACCAAGGATTTGCCAGAAAACCAGCACCTGATGCAATCAGTCACTTGATCGATCGTTATCATTTAGACCCAGAAAAAACAATGATGGTAGGGGATCGAAGATTAGATATTGAAGCGGGGATCAACGCAAAGATCCACACTTGCCTATATGATATCGATCATTTCTTAGGGGAGATTCCTGCCGACCATATTGTGGCGAATCTAGCGGATATTTTAGCAATCGAAAAGAATGCAGAATAAGTATCCCCTTTCAACTTTAGTTATGCTATAATTTAAACAGAGGAGTGATAAAATGGAAATTAGAAGACAAAAAGAAGTAGTAGAAGCTTTTCATTATGATTTTTTAAAACCTGATCAAGAGGTACAAACTGACTTAAAAGTAGGTTTTTCACCACTAAAAGAGACAATTGAAAACTATCCGAAAGAACATAGCATCGTTGGTGCCCGTTTAGAATTTCGTTTAGTATTTGATACATATGTGTTATCTGGAAGCGTTAGTCAAATCAACCACATCTTGAATCGCAAAGTCCAAGATCAAAATGATGTGACGCAAGAAGAGGTCGATGAATTAGTGGCCCCACTTTTTGAAATGGTCAAACGTCTGGCCTATGAAGTAACAGAGATCGCCTTGGATGCGCCAGGTGTGAAATTGAACTTCCAATCAGAAAAAGAAGAAAAAGCCAAAGAAGAAAATTAAGAAAAAACACCAGTGATAGTTATTAGCTATCACTGGTGTTTTTTTCTATTACTAATTGTAAGCAAAAGTAAGGAAAAATTTCGGAAAATAGTCTAGAATGAATAAGTCACTGAAAAAAATATTTTCAGGAGAAGAGCTGAAGAGTTCTTCTCGGGAACCTTTACTTCCTTAGATGGACTTGTCATTACAAATTAAGAGGAGGATGAAAATGACAACACTCATCACAGTTTTAGTGGTTCTAGTTTTTGCGGCATTATTATATGTGTTTTATCGTATGCAAAAGCGCCATGCAAAATTTTCAACGCGGGTTTACACTGCGCTAGCTGCCGGTATCGTATTCGGGGGCGCGTTGCAACTGATTTTTGGAGTAGAAAACGAGGTTATTACGCAATCCATGGATTGGATCAGTATCGTTGGGAACGGCTACGTTAGTTTCTTACAAATGTTGATCATGCCTTTAGTCTTTGTTTCAATCGTTGCGGCTTTTACAAAAATGAAAGTATCAGAAAAATTAGGTAAAATCAGTGCAACGGTGCTGACCACTTTATTAGCAACAACGGCTATTTCCGCATTGATCGGGATCGGTGTGACGATCGCATTTGGTCTTCAAGGTGCTGAATTTACGCAAGGAGCGGCCGAAACTGCTCGTATTTCTGAGTTAGCGACACGACAAGAAACAGTGGAAGGATTAAGTATCCCACAACAAATCTTGTCATTTATTCCTAAAAATATTTTTGCAGACCTTGCCGGAACTCGTGCAACAAGTACGATTGCTGTCGTGATCTTTGCGGCATTTGTTGGGGTTGCTTACTTAGGAATCAAACGAAAAGCACCAAAAGAAGCATCATTC
Organism: Enterococcus pernyi; assembly: GCF_045371165.1. Lineage (NCBI taxonomy): Bacteria > Bacillati > Bacillota > Bacilli > Lactobacillales > Enterococcaceae > Enterococcus > Enterococcus pernyi. The sequence goes on along the minus strand of NZ_JBIQDM010000008.1, from coordinate 943 downwards.
TTTGCTGATATGATCGATAGCTTATACCGTATCGTGATGCGTATCGTGACGTTAGTCTTGCGTTTGACACCTTATGGCGTGTTCGCATTGATGACGAACGTGATGGCAACAAGTGATTTTGATGCCATTTTGAACTTAGGTAAATTTGTGTTAGCGTCTTATCTTGCATTGTTTGCAGTGATGATCGTTCATTTCTTGATTTTGATCGGTGTGAAAGTCAGCCCGATCGACTACTTGAAAAAAACATTTCCAGTACTAAGTTTTGCATTTACTTCACGTTCAAGTGCGGGTGCTTTGCCATTGAATATCGAAACACAAACAAAAGCACTTGGTGTGGATGAAGCCACAGCAAACTTTGCTGCCAGCTTTGGTCTGTCGATCGGTCAAAATGGCTGTGCGGGTGTTTACCCAGCCATGCTAGCGACAATCGTTGCACCAGCAGCTGGAATGGATGTCTTTAGCATTCAATTCATCTTGCTACTAGTAGCCATCGTAACAATCAGCTCATTCGGAGTAGCAGGTGTCGGTGGTGGGGCAACCTTTGCCTCATTGATCGTATTAGGTTCAATGAACTTACCAGTAGCGATCGTTGGTTTAGTTATCTCAGTTGAACCATTGATCGATATGGCTCGTACAGCTGTCAACGTAAGTGGCAGTATGGTAGCAGGTATTGTTACAAGTGCACGTATCAATGACCTTGATCGAGATGTGATCAAAGATGAAGCAAAAGTCGTTGACGTGAATGCGTGATCGAAAAAACGAAAAGTGAGAGCAGATTGCTCTCGCTTTTTTTATACTAAAATATATTCCGAAAAGTGTAAACATGAAATAATTGATTCAAAAATCTATAAAAAAATAAGGTAACGAGACCTATCTAATACAATTCTCATCCAACGAAAGGTTATGTATTGTTATAATGAATATGTAAGCGTTCTATACAGCC